>NZ_JBFAXQ010000015.1:0-2719 GCF_040680855.1 Kribbella sp. NPDC051952 | reverse complement strand
CGGGTTCGACCACCCCCGGCTCCACGACTTCGGGGTCGACCACCCCCGGTTCGACCACCCCAGGAACCGGCGGCTCACACCACCCGAGCTCGGTAGACCCAACCCGTCGCCCCGACGGCTCCCGCCACGACCCCACCCGCGATCCCGCAGACCGCGCGAACCCCACCACCCGCGAACCCTCCGACCACCGGGATCCCACCACCCGCGAACCTTCCGACCGCCGGGACCCCACCACCCGCGAGCCCTCCGACCGCCGCGACCGCGAAGAGGAAGAGCGCACACCCAACCGCCGCCCCGGCGAGCCCAACACCCCCGACGGCACCGACCCCACGTCCAATCGCCCGGGTGAGCACACGTCAACCCGTCCCGGGGAGCACAAGCCCGCTGAGCCGACGCGCCCGGGGGAGCACACCCCCACGCGTCCCACCGAGCACACGCCCACCCGCTCGGGTGAGCAGACGTCGACCCGCCCCACGGAACACACCCCGACCCACCCCGCCGAACACACGCCCACCCACCCCGCCGAACACACGCCCACCCGCCCCGGCGAGCACACGCCGACCCAGCCGGGGGAGCACACGCCTGGTCGGCCCGCGGAGACGACTCCTGCGCGGCCGGGGGAGCCGGGGCGCCACGGTGATCCGGATCCGGTGGTTGCGCCGCCGTACGTGCCTACTCATGACCCGGCTGCGTCGCATACCCCGTCCACGCCCGGTCGCCGGCCCGAATCCATCGCCGACCGACTGGACCCGGAGCGTGTCAGCGGCAAACGTGCCGAAGGAGACCGAGTCGAAGGACACCGGACCGAGGGCGAAGGTCTCACCCACCCCGAACACCCGACCAGAACCCGCCCACCCGAGCGCACCCAGGAGCACACACCGCAGCGCACGTCCGAACCCACCCGCCGCCCCCAAGAACCCGCCGCCCATCACGACAACTCCGACTCTCACGAGTCGACGACCCGCGACTCCCACGAGCCGACGACTGACGACCCCAGCTCCCACGAGCCGACGACTGACGACCCCAGCTCCCACGAGCCGACGACTGACGACCCCAGCTCCCACGAGCCGAGGACCCGCGACTCTCACGAGCGGGCGTCCCGCGACCGCGACTCGCACGAGTCGAACGCGCACGGGCGCGACCGGCACGATCACGACGCGAACGACCCCGCAGGACGTGATCCCGGCGCACGCGACCGTGACGGGCGCGAGCGGGATGGGGGTGGGGATCGGTTGGAGGAGTTGTATCGGAATCATGCGGGGGAGGATGACGGGGTACGGCGTACTCCTGAGGAGCATGGGTTTGCTCCGGGGGACAAGCGGCGTACGGCGGACCCGGAGGTGTTGGAGCAGGCTGCTCGGGAGGCGGAGGAGTTTGCGCGGAAGGTGCCGCGTGGGTTCCACGAGTCGGTGAAGCTGATCACGCAGAGCAGCTTCAAGTTCGTGAACAGGGCGCTGTACGGCGGGCATCATCTGAAGGACTTCCGCCGGGTGATGGAGACCGACGGGAACAGCGGCCTCACCCCGCGGACGGTCCGCGCGGCCGAGGAGCTCGAGCAGGTCGTGCGTAGCGCGCCGGATGCGCCTAAGCCGCGGACCGTGTACCGCGGCGTGCGGATGCCGGAGCATCTTCCGCACAGTGAGCTGGTCAACTGGGCGCGTGATGCGTTCAAGGTCGGTGAGGAGATCGACTTCAAGGCGTTCCAGCACACGTCGCTGAACCCGGCGGTCGCGTCCGACTTCGCGCATCAGAGCAACCGGACTGGCGTCGTGCTGGAGGTGCAGACCCGGAAGGGTGCACCGGTCGGCAAGATGAGTGGGTTGGAGGACTCCGAGGCCGAACTGCTCCAGCCACGCAACCGGCGGTATCGCGTGGTCGGGATCAGCGAGAACGTCTCGTTCGACAGCCGGCACCTCACGTCCGACGGCAAGCCGAAGGAGGTCCGCGAACTAGTCGTCCACATGCTCGACGTAGAGGACTTCCCGACCACCCACGCGGCGCACTCAACAAGCGGTCACCACACCGACCCCGAAACCCCCCAACGCATCCCCCGCGAAACCATCGACCTCCAGAACTTCGCGCCCCCGAACCCCTCCCACCGCGTAGACCACGCCCCCGACCCAGACACCACCCAACGCATCCCCCACGAACACCTCGCCGACCCTGACAGCACCCAGCGGGTCCCGCGCGAGCACCTCGCCGACCCCGAGACCACGCAGCGCATTCCCCGCGAGCACCTCGCCGACCCGGAGACCACGCAGCGCATTCCACGGGAGCACGTGCAGCAGTACGACGCTCAACGGGGCGATCAGCCTCACCGCGAGCACAGTCCGGACGCGGACCGCACCCAACCCATCTCGCGCGAAACCATCCGCTCCGCCGACCACGGCCGTCACGACGGTACGCCGGACTCCCGCCCCAACCCGTGGACCCGCCGAACCGATGCCCCCGGCAACGATCCCGACACCCACGACCACACCCCAGACCCAACCCACCACCACAACACCTCCAACGAACCGGCCCACCACCCCACCCCCGACCCCAACCAACCCGGTCACTCGAACCAACCGAACCAACCCGGTCACTCGAACCAGCCCAACCAACCGAACCAACCGAACCAGCCCAACCAACCGAACCAACCGAACCAGCCCAACCAACCGAACCAACCCAACCAACCCAATCTGGAAGGTCACGCACGACCCGAGCAACGTGTCATGGG
>NZ_JBFAXQ010000014.1:0-229043 GCF_040680855.1 Kribbella sp. NPDC051952 | reverse complement strand
GGCATCACGGCGGGCTGACCGGGTATCGGCCGGGATGGCTGAGCTTCGGAGTTGGCAGGACGATCAAGGACATGGTCATCCGCGGCGGCGAGAACGTGTACCCCCGCGAGATCGAGGAGTTCCTCTACACCCACCCGTCGATCGCCGACGTCCAGGTGATCGGCGTACCGGACGAGAGGTACGGCGAGGAGCTCTGCGCCTGGATCAAGCTCAAGGCCGGCGCCGACCCGCTCGACGCCGCCGCCGTTCGCGAGTTCGCGAGCGGCAAACTGGCCCACTTCAAGATCCCGAAGTACGTCGTGCTCGTCGACGACTTCCCGATGACGATCACCGGCAAGATTCGCAAGATCGAAATGCGCGAGAAGTCGGTGGAGCTGCTCGGACTGACGTGAGCAGGGCGCCGACGGCAAAGGTTGCCCCCAGCAAGCACACGCCGGTCCAGCCGGTCCGCTCGTAGAGGGTGGTCGATGCGATCGCGCCCAAGCCGCTGCCGATCGAGTAGAACACCATGTATCCACCGATCAGCCGACTACCTGCATCTGGACGCAGCGGATAGATCCGGGTCTGGTTGCTCACATGGACTGCCTGTACGGCGAGGTCGAGCACGATGGCGCCGATCGCCAAGGCCAGCAGGGATTTCGGCGTCCAGACGAGCACCAACCAACTTGTTGCTAGCAGCACCGATGCCGTTGTCGTCACCAGTTGCCCATGGCCCCGATCGGTGAGTCGTCCGGCCGGACCGGCGGCCAGTGCGCCGGCCGCGCCGATCAGTCCGAACAGGCCGATCTCGGTGTGCGACAACGAGCGCTCGGTCAATGGGAGGGCGACCGAGCTCCACAAGGTGCTGAACGACGCGAAGATGAAGAACGCGCGGATCGCGCTCGCCCGGAACAGTGGCTCGTCCCGCCACAGGTCCACGGTCGATCGCAGCAGAGCGCCGTACGAGAGGTCTGTCTTCGGCTGCGGAGGGGACCGGAACAGGGTCGCGGCGATCAGCACGCTCAGGCCGCAGGAGATCAGGTAGACCGAGCGCCAGCCGGCCAGGTCGGTGAGCAGGCCGGCCGTCGTCCGGGCCAGCAGGATGCCGAGCACGATGCCGCTGGTGATCGTGCCGACCGTCCGGCCGCGCTCGGCCGGCGGGCTGAGTGATGCGCCGTAGGCAACCAGCGATTGGGTGACGACGGCGAGACCGCCGACGGCGGCCAGCCCGATCAGTAGTAGTGCGGCGTTCCGGGCGACGCCGACGAGGAGCAGTGCGGCGGCCAGGAGGACGAACTGGACCCGGATCAGCCGGCCGCGGTCGAGTCGATCGCCGACCGGAACGAGGAAGAACAGGCCCAGGCCGTAGCCGAGTTGCGTCACGGTGACGAACGCGCCGACGGTCCCGGCGGCGATCCCGAGGTCGGCGCCCATGGTGACCAGCAGCGGTTGGGCGAAGTACACGTTCGCGACCGCGATCCCGGCGGCCGCCGAGAGGTACAGCCGATGTGGTTGCATCTTGCTACCGTAAGAGATGTTGGTAGCATGTTGCAACCAGGAGGTGGGAGATGGTCAAACGGACCAGATTCGACGCGACGGACTGTCCGGTGGCGCGGTCGGTGGACGCGGTCGGCGACTGGTGGTCGCTGCTGATCGTCCGCGACGCCTTCGACGGCAGTCGCCGGTTCGGTGAGTTCCAGCGCGACCTCGGCGTCGCGAAGAACATCCTCAGCGCCCGCCTGCGGGCCCTCGTAGACAAGGGCATCCTCGAGCACACCGACTCCGACTACGTCCTGACGGAGAAGGGCGAGGCGCTCTTCCCGGTGATCGTCGCCCTGCGCCAGTGGGGCGAGGCCTTCTCGTTCGAGCCCGGCCAGCCGCACTCGGAGCTGCTCGACCGCCGCGACGGCAAACCTCTGCGTCCGATAGAGATCCACGCCGCCGACGGCCGGCTGCTGACCCCCGCCGACACGGAGGTTCGGAAGCTCTAATCGTCGGTGAGCTGAGCGGCGAAGGCCTTCAGAGCTGGGGTGTCCTCGCCGCGGCGCCAGATCAGGCCGAGGAGTGAGTCGGGCAGGCCGTTGATGGGGACGTTGACGATGCCCGTCCAGTGCCGGTTGCGCTCCGCGGTCGAACGGCAGACGAGCATGCCGCCGCGGCCGGCTGCGATCAGGGACAGACCCTCCTGCAAGGTGCGGACGTCGGGACCGCGGTGGATCAACGCGCCGGCCGGGGTCTGGGTGGGCGCCTGAGCCTGCCGCCAGTACCCGGGTGCGGGGTCCGCGATCGCGATCAGGGTCTCGTCGGCCAGCTCCTCCACGTCGATCGAGTCCCGGGTGGAGAGTCGATGGCTGGAGCAGACCGTCAACGTCTGCTGCTGGCGGGAGAACACCGGCCCCAGGACGAGGTCGTCCTCGGCGACCGGCAGCATCACGACCGCCGCGTCGACCTCGTCGCGGCGGAGAGCGCCGAACGGGTCGTTCAGCGGCAGCTCGGCGACGTCGATCACGCAGTTCGGGTTGCGGTTCTGGAACTCCGACACCGCGGTGAGCACGATGTCGTTCGCGGCCCCTTGGAACCCGATCCGGAGCGTGCCCTTGACGTTGGCGGCGTACTCGCGGGCGTTCTCCACCACCCGCTCCAGCGCGGCGTACGCCGGGCGCAGTGCGGTGAGGAACTCCTTGCCCAGTGGAGTCAGTGCGACCCGGCGGCTGGTCCGGTCGAACAGTGGTCCGCCGATCCGGCGCTCCAGCGCCTGCAGCAGCTGGCTGACCCGGCTCTGCGAGAGGTAGAGGCGTTCCGCCGTACGGCCGAAGTGCAGCTCTTCGGAGAGCACCAGGAAGCACTCCAGCTCACGGATCTCCACCGCCACTTGGCACCCTCCCGCTCTGGGATCGATTAGCTCAGCTAATCCAAGCATGACCACATCGCCGTTGTTCCGCACCCCCGCGCGGGCGCTCACTGGACATATGACGACGATCTGCGCCGACCAGCTGACGACGACCGACACCCGCGGTTGGGCTGCTCCCGTGACGATGGCGGCCACGGTTTTCACCGTCGTGACCGCGGAGATGATGCCGGTCGGTTTGCTCACCCCGGTCAGCGGCAGCTTGCAGGTGACCGAAGGAACGGCGGGCCTGACCCTGACCGTCACTGGTGTGGTGTCCGCGCTGGCCGCGCCGGTCCTCCCGCTCATCCTGGGGAGGCTCGACCGTCGGCTGGTCCTGGTCGCGCTCATGCTGCTGCTCGGCGTCGCCGGTCTGCTGTCAGGTGTTGCGCCGACGTTCACGGTGCTGATGATCGCCCGGGTGCTGATGGGGATTTCGCTCGGCGGCGTCTGGCTCCTGACCGTCGGCCTGGCGCGAAGGGTCGTCCCGCCGCACGCCGTCGGTCCGGCGACCTCGCTGATCTTCAGCGGGATCGGAATCGCTTCTGTGCTTGGCATTCCGGCCGGTGCGTACGTCGGCGACCTGGTCGGCTGGCGCTGGGCCTTCGCGGCGGTCGGCCTGTTGTCGCTGGCGCTGGCCGGGGCTCTGTGGATGTTCCTTCCGAGCCTCGCGCCCGAGAAGGCGGTCCGAGCCGCGGATGTGCTCGAGGTGCTGAAGATCAAGCAGGTCCGCGTCGGTCTCCTGCTGGTCGGACTAGTTGTCACCGGCCACTTCTCGGCGTACACCTACGTCCGCCCGCTCCTCGAGCAGCAGGCTCACGTCACGCCCGCACTGGTCGGCACGCTCCTACTCGCGTACGGCGTAGCCGGTGTCCTCGGCAACTTTCTCTCCGGCGCACTCCGCCCGGCCCGTGCCATGGCGTTCATTGCCGCGGGCATCGCCGTCGCCACGATCGCGATGCCATTCCTTGGCGCCACCCTCGCCGGATCCCTTGTCCTATTGATGATCTGGGGTCTCGCGTACGGCGGAACGAGCGTCAGCACCCAGGCCTGGGGACACGCTGCGGCACCGAATGCCCCCGAGGCGTCGTCCGCCGTCCTGGTAGGGGTCTACAACGGATCGATCGCGCTGGGTGCTTTCACCGGTGGCCAGGTCGCCGACCACGTCGGTACGACGACCGTCACCTGGCTTCCCGCAATCCTGGCGACCGCGGCAGTGGTCGTCGTACTAGCGAACCGCCGCCAGCGCGGCTGAGTCCTCGGCGCCGAAGTCGTCCTCGAGTTTCTCGGGGGAGTAGTCGAGGTCGATGCCGGCGACATCCGCGCCGACCGCGGACTCGATCGCGCCGAGGCGCCGGGTCGCGCGGTCACCGGCGTACGTCATCAGCGCGGTCGGGTTGATCTCCGGCGGGAGTTCGGCGGAATTGTCGAGGGCCCACTGGATCTGGGTGAGCGCGTGCGGCAGCAACTCCTCCATCGTGTCGGTGACGACCTTCCAGTTGGTCGCGTCCCCGGCGACGTGGCGACGGCAGGTGAACGTGCCCCAGGCCATGTGCCGGCGTTCGTCGTCGCCGATCCGGCGGATCAGTTCCTGCATGCCGGGCAGGATGCCGCGGGAGGTGCAGAGCAGGTTCCACGCGTGGTAGCCGGTCAGGGCCAGAGTCCCTTCCACCACGTGGTTGTACGTCACCGAAGCGCGGACCTGGTTCGACGGAGACGGGTCGTCGGCGAGCGATTTGAGGGCGACCGGCAAGGCTTCGTAGAAGATCGCGCGGTAGCCGGGATTGTTCTCGACGTAGTGGTGCAGGTCCTCGGTGACGCCGATCGCGTCCAGCCAGAGCCGGAAGACCGCGGTGTGCTTGGCCTCCTCGAAGCAGAACTGCGTCAGGTACATCTCGTCGCCGAACCGGCCTTCGGCCGCCATTGCCTGCAGGAACGGTTGCAGGTCCTCGGTCACCGCCTCCTCGCCGGCGATGAACTGCGAGCACAGCATCAACGCGTTGTCCTTGTCGTTGTCGCTGAGATCCTGCCAGTCCTTCGCGTCCTGGCTGAAGTCGATGTCGCGCGGGTTCCAGAACTTGCGGTTGCCCTTGTCGAACAGCCGCAGCGGCAGCGCGTCCCAGTTGAAGCCACCGGACCGGAGTGAGCTGAAACCCTGCCTGTGCAGCTGGTTCATACGTGTTGCCTCCGGTTCTCAGAAAGACTGTGTTCCTTCAAAAACGGTGACAGGACGCGAGCCAGTTGCGCGGCCACCTCCGCCGGGGGAGGGCCCGGGGTGACGATGTGGCTGATGACGACGCGCAGAGCGACGTCCACGCAACTGGTCGCGTCCTCCGCCGGGACCTCCGGCCAGTGCTCCCGCACGTGCGCATCAAGTCGGAGGTGGGCCAGGCCCAGCACCTGCTGCCCCCGTGTGGTCAGCAGCTGACTGGCCTGGTCCGATCCCGGCTGGCTCAGCGCCGCCCTCACCAGCGGGTTGACCGCAGCCAGCGTGAGCGCTCGCTCGACCGCGGCCCGGAGGCCGTCGATCGGGTCTGGCTGCTCAGCCAGCGCGGCGTTGACGTCCAGCAGGAACCGTTCGGTCTCACGGGCCGCGACCGCTTCGAGGACGGCCCACTTGTCGCCGAACTCGTTGTAGACGGTCTGCCGGGACACCCCGGTACGCCGGGCTACGTCGGCCATCCGGAGTCCGTCGTACCCGCCGGCGACGACCGCGTCGTACGCGGCATCGAGCAGTTCGTCCCGGAGACGGCGCTTGGTCCGGTCGCTGAACGAATCCATGACCTTGAGGGTTTACATTTCCATTCAGAATGTCAAGTAGCCAGACAGAGTGTCCTCAGTTGTCAAGTGCGGAGAAGTGCGCCGCATCGCCGGTGCGCGGCGTACTGCGGATGCCGTCGACGCTCACCGGGACGTCACCGGCCAGCGTGATCCGGTGCAGCCGGCGCGGCTGGTCGTCGTAGTCGGCGACGCCGTAGTGCTGGGTTGCGCGGTTGTCCCAGATCGCCAGATCACCTGGCTGCCACTGCCAGCGGACGGTGTTGTCCAGATTCGTCACCCGGTTCTGCAGCAGCTGGTACAGCGCGGTCGTCTCGGCGCTGCTCAGTCCCACGAACCGGCGGATGAAGTGTCCGAGCACCAGGGAGCGCTCGCCGGTCTCCGGGTGGATCCGGACGACCGGGTGCTCGGTCTCGAACAGCTTGGATTCGAACTGCTCGCGGTGCTCCTCCTCCTTCACGTCGATCCCGCCGATCCGTCCTTCGTCTGTATGGCCCGCGTAGTCGTAGACGTTGCTGTGCACTGCCCACAGTCGATCGACCAGAGCCTGCAACGGCACCGGCAGATTCGCGTACGCCGTGACCGTGTTGGCCCACGTGGTTGCGCCGCCGTACGTGGGCAGCGTGACCGCGCGGAGCAGGCTGATCGCGGGGATCCGGTCGACGAACGTGACGTCGGTGTGCCAGCTGTTCGCCTTGCTGTAGTCGGAGTCGATCGGCAGGACGTGGGCCGCGCCGTCGAGGCTCTTCGAGGTCGGATGCGCGAGGGTCGGCGTACCGAGCAAGCGGGCGAACGCGAGCTGGCCTGCGTCGTCCAGGTGGTGCTGCTCGCGGAAGAAGATCACCTTGTGGTCGAGCAGGGCTTGGCGGATCGCGGCGACGGTCTCCGGGCTCAGGTCCCCGCCGAGCTGGACGTTCCCGACGACGGCCCCGATCGCTCCGCCGGCCTTGGTGACGGTGATCTCGGGTGCTTCGAGCTGAGTGGTCATGGTGTGGACTCCTCATCCTCTCCTCCCCGCCCCGAGCGAAGCGAGGGTCATTGTTGGTCCTTCTCCATAATCCAACTGTTTTAGTAGACAATTCGTTCGTTTCGGGATGCGAGACCTGGCAGACGCACGGACGACGTAGGGTTGGGGACGTGTCAACCGCCGAGATCCAACCCACTGCCGCCACCGCCGATGTACCGGAGTTGGTGGTCGGGTTCGACCTGGACATGACGCTGATCGACTCGCGGCCGGGGATCCAGGCGGTCTGGGATCTGCTCGCCGCGGAGACCGGCGTACACATCGACTCCGAGTTGGTGGTGAGCCGGCTCGGGCCGCCGCTGACCTGGGAGATGTCCAACTGGTTCCCGCCGGAACAGGTCGACGCGATGGTCACGCGGTACCGGGAGCACTACCCGGCGCACGCGATCACCGGCAGTCTGCCGATGCCGGGCGTGACCGAATCGCTCGCCGCGATCCGGGCGCTGCGCGGCCGGACGATGGTCGTCTCGGCGAAGTACTCCCCGTCTGTGCGGCTGCACCTCGACCACCTCGGCCTCGACGTCGACGAGCCGGTCGGTGACCTGCACGGAGCTGAGAAGGGTACGGCGCTCCTCGAGCACAAGGCCACGATCTACGTCGGCGACCACACCGCCGACATCGACGGTGCCCATGCGGCCGGTGCGGTGGCGGTATCGGTCGCCACCGGCCCGTTCACCGCTGACGAACTCCGTGCGTACGGCGCTGACGTCGTACTGAACGACCTGACCGAGTTCCCGGCCTGGCTCGATGCGTACGTGCTCGAGCAACGGCTCGAAGCTTTGATGCGACGCCTGTCGAGCTACGACAAGATGGTCGTCGCGTTCAGTGGTGGCGCCGACTCGGCGTTCCTGCTCGCGGCCGCGGCCCGGGCGATCGGTCCGGCCAACGTCGTCGCGGCGACCGCGATCTCGCCGTCGCTGCCGGCGGCCGAGCTCGAGCCCGCGGCGCGGTTCGCTGACGGGATCGGCGTACGGCATGTCACGCCGCACACGCACGAGATGGAGCGCGAGGGGTACCAGGCCAACTCGGGTGCCCGGTGTTATTTCTGCAAGGCCGAGCTGATCGAGACGCTGCAGCCGATCGCGGACGAGTTCGGCATCACCGCGATCGCGACCGGGACGAACGCCGACGACGCGATCGCCGGCTTCCGGCCGGGCATCCGGGCCGCGTTCGAGCGGGGTGCGCTCACGCCGCTGAAGGATGCGCGACTGACCAAGGCGCAGATCCGCGAGGCGTCCCGCAGTTGGGGACTCGAGACCTCGGACAAGCCCGCGGCGGCGTGCCTTTCCAGCCGGATCGCGTACGGCATCCGGATCACTCCGAACCTGCTCGCCCGGGTCGATCGCGCCGAACAAACGGTCCGCTCACTCCTCACGCCGTACGACGTCCAGAACGTGCGCGTGCGTGATCTCGGTGAGTCGGCGAGCATCGAGATCGACGAGGCGTTGCTCGATCAGGTCGACCGGCAAGCGCTGGTGGATGCGGTCGTGGCGGAGGGATTCCAGACCGCGCAGGTGGACCCGCGCGGGTTCCGGTCGGGGTCGATGAACGAGCGGCTGAAGAATCCGGAGAAATACCGGTGAGGTGTGCGGTAACGCGGATGCGGGAAGCCTGCTCGTTCAGGTAGTTTCCCGGAGGCGCCACGGCGCCGGTTCACGTACGCTGGGTTTCCGTTCCGACGATTGACATGCTCCACCGGATTTCGATGTATAGAGGGGTTCCCGTGCCTGTTGGCAAGGTCAAGTGGTACGACTCCGAGAAGGGGTTCGGCTTCCTCAGCAAGGAGGAGGGCGGGGACGTCTACGTCCGCGCCGAAGCCCTGCCCGCGGGAGTGACCAACCTCAAGCCGGGCCAGAAGGTCGAGTTCGGTGTCGTCGAGGGACGCAAGGGCGAACAGGCCCTGCAGGTCCGGCTGATCGACCCGCCGCCGTCGGTGGCGAAGGCGATGCGGCCGAAGCCGGAGGAGATGCAGCTCGTCATCGAGGACCTGATCAAACTCCTCGACAACCTCGGCGAGAGTTACCGTCGCGGCCGCCAGCCCGACGGCAAGGCCTCCCGCCAGGTCGCCACCGTCCTGCGCGGAGTGGCCGACAAACTCGACGTCTGAGTTCAGCCCGCCCGTTCGATCCTGGCCTGGATGCCGTCGAGGACGGTGTTCAGGCCGTCGCGGAAACCCTCGGTCTCGAAGTCGACGTCGAGCTGCTCCGGAATCGGCTGCTGGGTGATGGTCGCGATGGCGGGGAAGCGGTCCTCGGTCGCGAGCATCCGCAGCCGGTCGTTGTAGAGCCGGTCCGCGGCCGCGGCCTCCTCGGGGGTGCGCGTCAGCAGGCCCATGGCCAGCTGGACCGTGCCGCGGACGTAGATGTTGACCAGCAGCATCGACGACAGCCGCTCGTTCGGTGCTAGTGGTGTGCCGTCGAACGCGTCCATGGCCGACTCCATCCAGGTCAGCTGGTTGGGTGACAGCGGCGGCTCCGTGACCGGGACCTGCAGGATCCACGGGTGCCGCCGCAGGCCGTCGCGGAACGCTTCGGCCCAGGCGGTGATCCGGCTCCGCCAGTCCTCGCCCGGGGGTGACCCGGGCGCCTCGCCGAACGCCTGGTCCAGCATCACGACGTACAGATCGTCCTTGGCGTCGATGTACCGGTAGAGCGACATCGTGGTGAAGCCGAGCTCGGCGGCCACCTTGCTCATCGAGACCGCGGCCAGCCCGCCGGCGTCGGCCAGCTTGATCGCGGCCCGCCCGATGTCGCTCAGCTGGAACGCCGGTTTCGGCCCCGGTCGCGCCGGCGCCTCGATGCCCCAGAGCCGCTGCAGCACCTGCGGCAGATCTGCCATCGCCTCGTCCACGGTGATCACTCCCATCCGACTTTCAGCTTATCTGTTTACATCATAGACAGTCTTGGCTATGGTCTGTCTATGGCGCACACAGTGTGCGGCATAGACAGATCGCCTGGGAGGGCATCATGAGCTCGACTGAACGAGCGGGACGCAAGGAATGGATCGCGCTCGGCGTGCTCGCCCTGCCGCTGCTGCTGGTCTCGATGGACGTCTCGGTGCTGTACTTCGCGGTCCCGTTCATCAGCGCGGACCTGGGCGTGAACGCGACCGAGCAGCTGTGGATCTTCGACATCTACGGCTTCGTGTTGGCCGGCCTGCTGATCACCATGGGTTCGCTGGGTGACCGGATCGGGCGGCGCAAGCTGCTGATCTTCGGTGCGATCGGATTCGGGCTCGCCTCGGTGGCAGCGGCGTACGCACAGAACCCGGAGCAGCTGATCGCGGCCCGCGCCATCCTCGGCATCGGCGGCGCGACCCTGATGCCGTCGACCCTGGCGCTGATCCGGAACATGTTCCACGACGCGGGGCAGCGGTCGAAGGCGATCGCGTTCTGGAGCGCGGTGATGATGGGCGGGATCACTCTCGGGCCGGTGCTCGGTGGGTTCCTGCTCGAGCACTTCTGGTGGGGTTCGGTGTTCCTGATCAACACCCCGGCGATGCTTCTGCTGCTGGTCCTGGCGCCGATGCTGCTGCCTGAGTTCAAGGCTCCGGCCGGTGGCCGGTTCGACCTGATCGGTTCGGTGCTGTCGCTGGCCGCCGTACTACCGGTGATCTGGGGGATCAAGGAGTTGGCAGCGAACGGGTTCTCCGCGCTGCCAGTGGTGTCGATCGTGGCCGGCGTCGTCTTCGGGCTGGTGTTCGTGCAGCGGCAGCGGACTGCGGCGTACCCGATGCTTGATCTGTCGATGTTCCGCAACCGCGCCTTCAGCGGTTCGCTCGCGGCCAACACCATCGGGACTTTGGCGCTGGTGGGCAACGCGGTCTTCCTGACCCAGTACCTGCAGTTGGTGCACGGGCTGAGCCCGTTGAAGGCGGCGCTGTGGTCGCTCGCACCGTCGGTCCTGGTTGGTGGCGCGGCTCCGCTGGCGACCGTGCTCGCGGGGAAGATGGACCGGGCGTATGTGATCGGTGGAGCGTTCGTGCTCGGTGCCTTCGGGTACGGCGTACTGACTCAGGTGCATGTGGGTTCGTCGCTGGCGGTGCCGCTGGTTGGTGCTGGTCTGCTGGCCGCCGGTCTGGTGATGGTGATGACTCTGGTGACCGAGGCCGTCGTTGGCTCGGTCGCTCCGGAGCGGGCCGGTTCCGCCTCTGCGGTGATGGAGACCTGCGCCGAGTTCGGTGGCGCGCTGGGCATCGCCGTACTGGGGTCCATCGGGACCGCGGCGTACCGGTCAGACCTTCCGGCGGATGCCGCCGCGCCGCTTCGTGAGGGCCTGCCGGCCGCGACTGCTGCGGCCGCACACCTCCCGGGTCAGGCGGCCGAGGCGCTGCTGGCGACCGCCCGTCACGCCTTCACCCACAGCATGAACGTCGTCGCGGTAGTCGGCTGCATCCTCCTGCTGGCCACCGCTGTAGTCACCACCCTCACCCTCCGAGGCACCACCCACACCCCGCAGCAGCCCACCCCCGCCCCCGTCGAAGACGACGCCTCCGCCGACCGCCTCCAAATGGCCTCCTGAACTGACTAGTTACCGGCAACCGGGGACCTCGTGGATGAGGTCCCCGGTTGCTGGTCGTAGTGGGGTGCGGGCCTGAGGCACTCACTAAAGGCGGGATTGTGGTCGACGCGAGGCTTGAGTGAGCGCGGGAGCTCTCGGCTCGCGAGGGTTAGTGAGTGGCACACGTCCGGCCCCCGAGCGCGCGAGTCGGCGCACGTCCTGGGTCCGAGCATGCGAGTCGGCGCACGTCCTGGGTCCGAGCATGCGAGTCGGCGATCGCGTCGGCGGCGGGCTCGTCCCCGTGGTGGGCGTCAGCGTGGTGGGCGGCGGCCGTCGGGGCGGCGGCGGGTGAAGAAGCCGCGGTCGCGGTCGCGTTCGACGGTGGGCTCTTCGGACCAGGGGGTCGTGTCTTCGCGGGTGTCGTCGGCGTCGTCCTCCGGCTGCCCACTCCACCACCGCCCGGCTGCCTGCGGTCCGCTTGATCCACTCACCGGCGGCTGCGGAGTCGTCCCACCGCGTCGTGCCTCCGGGGTTGTCCCACCGTGACGTGAATCCTCAGGAGTTGTCCCACCGTGACGTGAATCCCCAGGAGTTCTCCCACTGCCGCGTGAATTCCCAGTGGTTGTCCCACTGCCGCGTGAATCCTCGGGAGTTGTCCCGCTGCCGCGTGAGTCCCCCGGGGTTGACCCGCCGCGGTGGGGATCGTCGCCGCCTGGGTTCCATTCGACGGTGGGTTCGTCGTGGGTGGTGGAGCGTTGGGCTCGGTTGGCGCGTTGTTCGGCGACGCTGGTGGTGAGGATGGTCCGGCTCGTACTCCCGGGCCGCTGCTCCGAGCCCTGCGGCTGGGGCTGGTGCGTCCCGCCGGAGCGCGGGCCGCCGAGACCGCCCGGTTTGAGCGGGCCCGGGGTGGCCTTGTTCGTCGGGCGCATCCGGATCACCAGGAACACCACGACAAGGAGTACGGCGGCCAGGAACCCGAAGCCGAGCCGGGGGATCAGCGGAAGCACGATCCCGCACCCGCCACCGATGACCCAGGCCAGTTGGAGCACGGTCTCCGACCGCGCGAAGACCGACGTACGCACGGATTCCGGTACGTCGCGCTGGATCATCGCGTCCAGCGACAGCTTGCCGAGCGAACTGCACAGACCGGCGATCAGGCCGAGCGCGATCAGTAGCGGGAACCCGTAGAACACCGCGACCCCGACCGCGACCGTCGCGTCCGCGATCAGCACGATCAGTACGACGCCCTCGGGTTTTCGGGCCTTGAGCAACGATCCGATCAGGGTGCCGGCGCTGTTCCCGATGCCGGCCGCCGCGATCACCGCACCGGCCGCGATCGCGCCGTCGATCCCGCTGATCGGCTTGTCCCGGAGCAGGAACGCCAGATACATGGTCAGGAAGCCGGACACGAACCGCAGTCCGAGGTTGCAGCGGATCCCGCGCGACACCGCGGCCGTGATCGCGCGCCGCCTCGCGTCGCGTCCCTCCGTCCCCGTCATCTCCTCGCCGGCCGGTGAGTCGACCGCACTCGGCAACCGGATCGCCAGGATCAGGCCGACCGTGTAGACCACCGCGGCCCAGCGCAGTGACCACTGCGGCCCGATCGCAGCGAACGCACCCGCGATCCCGGCGCCGATCGTCGCGCCCGCGACCCCGGCCAGCGAGATCCGGGAGTTGGCCGTGACGAGCGTGATCTCCTTGGGCAGCAGCCGCGGTACGGCGCTCGCCCGGGTGACGCCGTACGCCTTGGACGCGACGAGACAACCGAGCGCGGCCGGGTAGAGCCACGCGGATCCGTTGCCGGAGATCGAGGCGGCCAGACTCCAGACGAGGAACCCGCGGAGTCCGAGCGTGGCACCGATGGCCCAGCGGCGACCGTGCCGGAACCGGTCCAGGATCGGGCCGATCAGCGGTGCCATCAGCGCGAACGGCGCCATCGTCAGCAGCAGGAACAACGCGACCCGATCACGGGCCTGGTCGCTCGGAACGGTGAAGAACACCGTCCCGGCGAGCGATACGGCGAAGGCGGTATCTCCCGCGGCGTTGACCGCGCCCAGCTCGATCAGCCGGGACAACCCCGACTCGCGGGCACCTTGCGCACCGGTCAGGCCCTGGATCCGCCGCCCGGTCGCGCGGCCGACCTTCCCGCTGACCTTGGCCGTCTTCTTCGACGCCGATGCGACACCACTCGCGCCGACCTTCGAGGCACGCCCGACCTTCTTGCTCGCCGTCCCCAGCTTCTCCCGCGCCTCGGCGAAGCGCTCACCCGCGGACTTCCCGTCACCCGTTGCCGGGCCGTTCCCCGGGGCGCCGCGGGAGGGATCGCCGGCGGGCTTGCCGCCGGGCGTCGCCTTCGGCTCGGCCGGATCCGGGGGATGCATAGAACCATCCTGCCTCGTCCCGGGGACAGACCGCAGTCACCGCGCGTACCAGCTGTGAATTGCGGACGTACGACGGGGGTTCGGAGCATTCGGCCCGGCGTGCGAGAATGGGCGATTGTGACTTCCGTCAGAACTCCGGACCCGGTGCGTGCCAAGGCTGACACCATCTGTGTCGCCGCCGTCGAACCGGCCCGTGAGGCCGCGATCGTGGAGGCCGGTGCCGCGCAGATCGGTGCTCACCTCGGCCATCTGGTCGAGGGTGAACGCCTCGTCACCCACTACTTCGCCTCGGCCCACCCCGGGTACCGCGGCTGGCGCTGGGCGGTCACGCTCACCCGCGCCTCCCGCGCGAAGACGGTCACCGTCAACGAGGTCGTCATGCTCCCCGGCGATGAGGCGATCGTCGCGCCGGAGTGGGTGCCGTGGTCCGACCGGGTCCAGCCCGGCGACCTGCGCCCCGGCGACCTGTTCCCGACCCACGCGGACGACCCGCGCCTCGAGCCCGGCTTCACCGACACCGGCGCCCCCGAGGACGTGCTCGCGGTCGTCGAGGAGCTCGGACTGGGTCGCGAGCGCGTCCTGTCGCAGTTCGGGCGTGAAGACGCGTCCGACCGTTGGTACGCCGGAGACTTCGGCCCGACGTCCGCGATCGCCCAGGCCGTCCCGTACAAGTGCAACTCCTGCGGCTACTGGATCCGCCTGGCCGACAGCCTCGGCCAAGCCTTCGGCGCCTGCACCAACGAGATGGCCCCCGGCGAAGGCCGCGTCGTCGCGTACGACTACGGCTGCGGCGCCCACTCAGACGCCGTCATCGACATCTCCGAGCCGCCGGTCGCCGAGCACGCCTTCGACACCACCGGCTACGACGCGATGGAACTGGCTGCCGAAGCCAAGACCGAGGCGCTCGAGGCCGGCGCAGTCGAGCCCGAAGTCACCGTGACCGAGCCCGCGGCCGAAGAAATTGCTGCCGCCGACCGCGCGGACGAGAACTAATCCGACGGCTTCGCTCGCCGGGCAATGCGGAGTAGAGCTTCGGCCGCGGCGGGTAGTGGGTGGGATTTGGGCCAGACGGCGCGGAGGCGGCGGTGCAGGTCGGCTTCGGCCAGGCGGACTTCGACCAGGTGACCTAGGGCCAGGTCGTCGACGACTGTGGCTGCGCTGAGTACGGCCGGGGCGATCCCGGCGGCAGCGGCACGGCGTACGGCGGCGTTGACCTCGAGGACCATCAGCGGCGGCACGGGCTTGAGGCCGGCGGTGGCGAAGATGCGGTCCAGGGTCTCGCGGGTCCCGGATCCGTGTTCGCGTACGACGAGTGGGGTGTCGGCCAGTTCGGTCAGCTGGACCGGCTGACGGCGGCGGGCCCAGGGGTGCGAACGCGCGACGACGACCGCGAGCCGGTCGGTGGCAACGGTCCGGGAACTGAGTCCGGCCGGCACGGTGGGTGCCTCGATGAAGCCGATGCTGATCTCGTGGCGCGCGGCGAGCGTGGCGACCTGCTCGGAGTTGGTCACCTTCAAGCTGAGCTGCAGGCCGGGCGTCTGCCGTTGCAGTTCGGCGACCCAGCCCGGGAGGTAGCTCTCGGCCAGCGTCATGCTGGAGGCGAGGCGCAGGTCATGGGTCCTGGCGTCGCGAAGAGCGGCGACGCCGGCCATCAGGTTCCCGGCCTCGGCCAGCACCCGTTCGGACCAGTGACAGACCGCCTTGCCTTCCGTCGTCAGAGCAGAGCCGCGAGTGCCGCGCTCGGCCAGCGGCAGACCGAGTCGGCGCTCCAGCATGCTCAGACGTTTGCTGGCAGCCGGCTGGCTGATCCGCATCCGCTCGGCGGCCTGGCCCAGGCTGCCGAGTTCCGCGACCAGGGTCAGCAGCTTCAGACTCTCGAGATCCGGCGGTACGTCGCTCATAACCATTGATTATGAGCAGTTGCCGGATTGGCGGCTACCCCCGCAGCGCCGGCACGGTGATGCTCGGTGGCGGACCGAATCCCACTCCGCGAAGGGAACCAGCCACCATGTCGCACCACCTCGATACCCCACTGGCCAGGCAGAACGGACAGCTCTACATCGACGACCTCTACGTGTTCGCCGGGCCGGAGAGCACGGTGTTCGTCATGGACGTCAACTCGACGATCTCCGAGCCCGATGTCCAACCAGGCTTCCATCACGAGGCCCGCTACGAGTTCAAGGTGCACGTCGACGGCGCGGAGTACGAGAAGCTCACCTACCGCGTGTCCTTCGGTGAGCGGGACGGCGATGGCCGGCAGTCGGTGGCGCTGCACGTGCTGACCGGCGACGACGCGCGCCACGATGACGCCGAGGGGGAGTTGGTACTGCGCGGTGCCACGGGCGAGCCCGTTGACGGGTCCGGCGTACGACTGTGGGCTGGGCGGATCGCCGACTCGTTCTACATCGACCTGTCCCTGCTCGCCCGCATCAACGGCGCCGTACACGATGGGGCCGCGGTTGATCTGTCCAGGTGGCAGCCCGAGTCCGCGGTCAACAGCTTCGCCGGTACGACGGTTGAGTCGATCGTGCTCGAGGTCTCGCATCAGGACGCGGTGCTCAGCCCGGGCACGTCCATCGGCGTGTGGTGTACGACGAAACTGGCCACCGATGCGGGTGGTTGGCGGCAGATCAACCGCGCCGGCAACCCGATGATGTGGCCGATCTTCTGGCCCGACGACACCCGCTTCACCTACCCGGCCAACACCCGGCACCCTTCCCAGGATTTCGAGGCCGACGGCAAGAACCTGGCCGAACGCGTCGCCGCGGTGGTCGCGGCGAGCGGTACGTCGGACGATCCGCAAGGGTACGGCGAGAACGTCGCCCGCCAACTGTTCCCCGACGTTCTCCCATACGTCGTCGGCACGCCCGCGACATTCGGCTTCGCCGGCCGCAACGGCAGAACCCTCGCAGACAACGCCCCCGAGCTCATGCTCTCGATGATCACCGGCACCGCAGTCCCGTCCGGCCTGAACCCCTCAACCGCCACAAACCTGAGGCAGAAGACCTTCCCGTATGTGACTGCCGGCTGACAGGGTTGGCGGCATGATCGATGAGCGGGCGAAGGAGTTCATGTACGGCGAGCTGCGGGACCTCCGGAAGGCCGTCGTGTGGAAGCTCGATGGGCTCAGCGAGTACGACGTACGCCGTCCGCTGACTGTGAGCGGGACCAACCTGCTCGGGCTCGTGAAGCACCTGACCCTGTGGGAGTCCCGGTACCTCGGTGAGGTCTTCGACCGGCCGTTCCCAGAGGCGCTACCGCGCTGGGACGACAAGGCTCAACGAGGCGCCGACATGTGGGCGACCGAGCACGAGACCCGGTCGGAGATCATCGACCGCTACCACCGCGTCTGGGAACACTCCGACGCAACGATCGCCGCCCTACCCCTGGATGCCCCCGGCCACGCCGCCTGGTGGCCGAGTCCCAGCGTGACCCTCTTCAACATCCTCATCCATCTGCTCCAAGAAACCAGCCGTCACGCCGGTCACGCCGACATCCTCCGAGAATCCCTCGACGGCTCCACCGGCACCATCCCATCCCGAGCAAACGCCGAACCCGCCTCGGCCCGAGAAACGCGCCACACCCGAATAGAACAAGCTGCCCGAGGCTGGTTGCAATAACCGTCTGAATCGCCCGTAGTCCTTTTGGCCGTGGAGCTTTGTGCGGACGGTTGATGTCGCGACCGAGCAGAAAACTAGATTTCTGATGACCGTACCCGGCGCCTTGTGCGCCCTGTTGGAGGACATCAGATGCACAGGACATTCACCCTCGCTCTTGCCGCGACCGCGGTAGTGGCGGCGGCCGTGCCGGCCGTGTCGATGGCGGCGACCAACGCCGACGCGAACGCCAAGACTGCGCCGAACACCCTGCACTGGGGAGCATGCCCGGCGGACGTTGTCGCCTCCGTGCCGCTGGAGTGCTCGACGGCCTACCGGAGGACGTGCAGAACGCGTACGACGTGATCGGCATGGACCCCCGCGGTGTCGGCCACAGCACACCGCTGACCTGCGACACCACCATGGAGCAGCAGGCCCTCGGTGGCTTCGCGACGTACGCGCACAGCGCCTCTGACGTCACCAAGGAGGCCACGTACGCGCGAACCCTCGCCAACCAGTGCGCCAACTCGAAGACCGGGTCGCTGCTGCCGCACATGACCACGCCGAACACCGCACGGGACCTGGACCGGGTCCGCGCCGCACCGCGTTCGCCACGATGTACTCGGATGTCGTCTTTGCGAACTTGGCCGAGCTCTGGCACAACCTCGACACGAACCAGCCGCTGAACCGGCCGCCGGCGACGGACGCCGACAACCTCATGTCCGCCCGCCTGACCGTTGCCTGCAACAACCCGGGCTGGCCGGAGCAGGTCCGCGAGTACCAGCGCGACGTCGCGGTCGACCGGATCAAGTACCCCATGCTGGGCGGAGCCGCGGCCAATATCGGACCGTGCGCGTTCTGGCCGAACGAGCGCCGCGAGCGGGTGAGGATCAACGACCGCGGCCCGGCGAACGTCCTCATGGTGCAGTTCGAGCGTGACCCGGGCACCCCGCTCGCCGGCGCCAAGAAGATGCGGCAGGCGTTCGGTCAGCGGGCCACGATCGTGACCGATCCCGGCGGCGGACACGGTGTCTACCCGCGGTCCACCAACCTGTGCTCGAAGAACGCGGTGACAACGTTCCTACTCACCGGAGCCCGCCCAGCCAAGGACCTCGCCTGTACGCCGAACATCTAACAGACGAAACCGCACAACCGAAGGGAGTACAGGCATGTTCCCCCAGTGGCAGCAGCACCGCGACAGCGACCGGAGGTCGTGGCGGTTCAGTCTTCGGTTTCGGGGCGGGTGCCGGCTTTGATGGCGGCCCAGCGGCGGCGGCAGTACCAGAGGCCGATCAGGCCTAGGCCGAAGCCGGCGACGGTGACCCAGAGCCACCAGTCGAGGCCGTCGTCCTCGAGTCGGCCGCGGAAGATCAGCAGGACCACGAACGCGACCGCCCAGGCGGCGATACCGGTGATGACGCTGGGGATGCCGGACAGGTCGAGCGGCTTGACCTCGGCGTGGACCAGCTCGCCGCGGGCGAGTTGACTCGTCGGGTCGGTGCGCTTCTTCGACCCCGCAGGCTCCTCCGTCACAGCACCAACCTTAGACCCAGCTTGAGAACACCTTGCCGTTAGTGCTCGCAACCGGCCGGTAAGAACTGGCATCATCCGCTCATGAGCTCGTCAAAGGCTGCCATCGCCCGCTCCCGTTCCGGCTTCCTCGACTCGTTTTTCAAGATCAGTTTCCGCGGGTCCACCGTCGGCCGGGAGGTCCGCGGTGGGTTGGTGACGTTCTTCACGATGGCCTACATCGTCGTGCTGAACCCGCTGATCATCGGCACCGTCCCGGACGGTGAAGGCCAACTGATCGGCGGCGGGACAGATCCGGCGGTGTCGATCGCCAAGGTCGCCGTCACCACCGCACTGGTCGCCGGCGTGGTCACGATTCTGATGGGCGTCGTGGCGAACTTCCCACTCGCCCTCGCCACCGGACTAGGACTGAACGCGTACGTCGCCTTCTCGATCGCCGCGATGAAGACACCGGGCGGCAACATGACCTGGGCCGACGCGATGGGCCTGGTCGTGCTCGAAGGATTGGTCATCCTGGTCCTGGTGCTCACCGGGTTCCGCAAGGCCGTGTTCGAGGCGGTTCCACTGCAGTTGAAGGTGGCGATCAGCGTCGGTATCGGCCTGTTCATCGCGTTCATCGGGTTGGTGGACGCAGGCGTCGTACGCCGTCCTGCCGATCCGACCGCCCCGCCGGTGGAGCTGGGCGCGGCCGGTGAGCTGCGCGGCTGGCCGGTCCTGGTGTTCGTGTTCGGCCTGCTGCTGATCGCCACGCTGTACGTGCGCAAGGTGAAGGGCGCGATCCTGATCGGCATCGTCGCCGCGACGGTACTGGCGCTCATCCTGCAGGCGATCTTCAGCCTCGGCCTTCGCAAGGACTCGCCCGGCGGTTGGGGTCTGACGATCCCGGAGCTGCCGGACAAGTGGTTCTCGACCCCGAACCTGGATCTGCTCGGCGAGTTCAACCTGTTCGGGTCGTTCGAGCGCATCGGTGTGATCTCGGCGCTGCTGATCATCTTCACGCTGATGCTGGCCGACTTCTTCGACACGATGGGCACGATGACCGCGATCGGCGCCGAGGCCGGGCTGCTGGACAAGAAAGGGATCCCGCCGAACTCGCAGCGGATCCTGATCGTCGACTCGGTCGCGGCCGCCGCTGGTGGTGCCGCCTCGGTCTCGAGCAACACGTCGTACATCGAGTCCGCGTCAGGTGTCGGCGAGGGGGCCCGGACCGGGCTGGCGAGTGTGGTGACCGGGATCTGCTTCCTGATCTCGATGGTGGTCGCGCCGCTGGTCACGCTGGTGCCGTACGAGGCGGCCACACCGGCGCTGGTCCTGGTCGGGTTCCTGATGATGACGCAGGTCAAGGGCATCGACTTCAACGATCTGGAGGTCGCGATCCCGGCCTTCCTGACCATCGTGCTGATGCCGTTCACGTACTCGATCTCGGCCGGTATCGGCGCCGGCTTCGTCTCGTACGTCTTCCTGAAGGCGGTCCGCGGGAAGGCCCGTCAGGTCCACCCGCTGCTCTGGACCGTCTCCGCCCTCTTCGTCATCTACTTCGCCATCCACCCGCTCCGCGACTGGCTCACCTGAGCGCGCGGAGTTCCAGATACTCGGCGCGGGCCGTGAAGAGGGTGCGGAGCTCGGTGCTGATGTTGTCGAGGAACTCCTCGCGGTACGTCGAATCCGTCAGCAACGCGATCGAGTAGTACAGCCCGGTGAAGTTGGCGATGCCGACGGCAACTTTCACCAGCGAGGCGCTGATCAGCAGTGGGTGATGCATCAGATCGAGGTGGTACGACCAGCCACCTCGGTCGATGCCCCACTGCTCGTAGATGTGGTCGCTGATCGCGAGCATGCCGAAGGCAACGAAGAACAGGCCGACGCCGGAGCTGACCACGAACACCTGCATCCACTGCCGGATCACCAGGCTGACGCTGACGTTGAACCGCTGGATCCGGCGTAGCGGCGGCCCGGTGCTGGCGTCCCGCTCGATCGTGTCCACCTCCCGCGGCAGCCGGATCAGCAGGAACAGCGTGCTGAGCACGGTGAACGCGAGTACGGCGAACACGATGAAGACGACCGGCATCCCGGCGAACACCTGCCACATCTCGGTGTTCACGAACAGCACCAGCGAGAACACCAGCAGCAACGGCAGCGCCCGGACCAGGCTGGCGACCGAGTTGGCCAGCTCGGTGGCCAGCGTCCGCAGGCCCCAGAACGTCGTACCGATCAGGCCGTAGCCGACGACGACGTACACGATGCCGACCAGTACCAAGTTGCCGAAGGCAATCCCGAAGAACTGCCGGAGCTGGCCCTGCGTGACCAGCGGGAACAGTGCCGGCAGCAGCACGAAGACGGCCAGTTCAGGGATCCCGAACCGGGTCGGCAGCGACCAGAACGGCCGGCCGCGGAACCCGTTCAGCAGGCCGGACCCCGCGATCAGCACCACCAGCGCACCGAGCGCCGCCAGCACGTTCACCCAGGTCGGCCAGTTCAGCGAGGTCGCCCCGAGCACCTCCGCCAGGAACACCACCACCAGCAGCGGGGTAGCCCGCGTGAAGATGTCATGCGTCGGCGAGAAGTCCTCGATGAACAGCGGCAACCCCGCCCGCCGGAACCGCTGCTCGTACCGCGCGAGCTCATCACTCGTCCCCATGCCCGCGAACTCTAGCGTCAACCGGGAATATCACGGCTCAAGCGTGCGTTTTCCTTAGCAAAGGTAATGAGTTAAGGTAAAGGTATGCCCGAAGTCGTAGCGCAGCAGGTGAAGAGTGACGTCGGGCTGGCGAGTGCCCTGCGGTCGTCGACCCTCAGGCTGTCCCGGCAGATCCGGCGGCAGCGTGAACCCGGTCACGACCTCACCGCGAACCAGCTCAGCGTGCTCGGCGCGTTGAGCAAGCACGAGGCGATGACGATCGGCGAGCTGGCGTCCCACGAACAGGTGAAGCCGCCGTCGATGACGAGGATCGTGACGGCGATGGAGGATGCGGGCCTGGTGGCCCGCAGCCCGCACCCGACCGACAAGCGCCAGATCATGGTCGAGCTCACCGCGCACGCGGACGAGCTGATCCTGGCCAACCGCCGGCGCCGCGACGAGTGGCTGCAGAAGAAACTCAAGCAACTGACTCCCGAGGAGCGCGACATCCTGCGCAAGGCAGCCCCTGTCCTCGAACGCCTGGCGGCCACATGAGCCCCACCTTCCGCGCGTTCAAGGTCCGTAATTTCCGTCTCTACGCCTCCGGTGCGATCGTCTCGAACGTCGGCACCTGGATGCAGCGCGTCGCCCAGGACTGGCTGGTCCTGGAGCTGACCCATTCCGGTACGGCGCTGGGCATCGTCACCGGACTGCAGTTCCTGCCTGCCCTGTTACTCGGCCCGTACGCCGGACTCGTCGCCGACCGCTTCCCGAAGCGGACCGTGCTGACCATCACCCAGATCGCGATGGCCACCGTCGCCCTGACTCTGGGTGGTCTGACGATCGGCGGCGTCGTCGAGACCTGGCATGTGTACCTGCTGGCCCTTCTCTTCGGAGTGGGTACCGCCTTCGACGCGCCGACCCGGCAGTCCTTCGTGGTCGAGATGGTCGGCCGCGACGAGCTGTCCAACGCGGTCGGGCTGAACTCGGCGTCCTTCAACGCCGCCCGGCTGCTCGGCCCGGCGCTCGCCGGTCTGCTGATCAACTGGATCGGCACCGGCCCGGTGATCCTGATCAACGGGTTCACCTACGCGGCCGTGATCATGTCGCTGCGGCTGATGCGGGTCTCCGAGCTGCACACGCCCAAGCCCGCCGGCCGGGACAAGGGCATGATCCGCGACGGCATGCGCTACCTGTGGCGCCGGCCGGACCTGATGATGGTGCTGGTCGCGGTGTTCTTCGCGGGCACCTTCGGGCTGAACTTCCAGCTCACCTCGGCGCTGATGGCGACGAGCGTGTTCCACAAGGGCGCGGGGGAGTACGGGATCCTCGGCTCGGTGCTGGCGATCGGATCGTTGTCGGGTGCGCTGCTCGCGGCTCGCCGGGTCCGGATCCGGGCTCGCCTGGTGATCGGCGCGGCGGTGGCGTTCGGTGCGCTGGAGATCGTGAGCGCCGTGATGCCGTCGTACCTGACCTTTGCCTTGGTGTTGCCGTTCGTCGGGCTGGCCTCGCTGACCATGCTGACGTCGGCCAACGCGACCATGCAGCTGAGCATCGAGCCGACCATGCGCGGTCGCGTGATGGCGCTGTACATGACCGTTCTGATGGGTGGTACGCCGATCGGGTCGCCGTTCATCGGGTGGGTCGGGCAGGAGTTCGGCGCTCGCTACTCGCTGATCGTCGGCGGTGGGATGACCGTGCTCGGCACGGTCGGATCGGTGCTGTACTTCTCCCGTCGGCGCGGTCTGTCGATCCGTCCGCGACTGCTTCCGCGACCGCGGCTCGAGGTGCTCCCGCAAACCGAGCTCCTCGGCGAGAAGGCCGTGATCGACGCGGCCCCCAAGGACGTCGGTCCCCGGGTCGCCTAAGGCCGGATGCGGGTTAGTAGCCGGGCTGCGAAGAACAGGGCGTCGACGTCCGTACGGCGTTCGGTCAGCATCGTGGCCGGGTCATGGCGCGGCTTCGGCGGCTCGGGTGGCGTTCGGGCCGTGCTGATCCGCAGGTAGCCGCCGATGCCGAGCCGGCGCTGGTTCGGCATCCACTCGACGTCGATGATGTCGGCCAGCGGTACCGGCCAAGGATCGCCGTTCGCCCGCTTCTTCCGTCCGGCCGTCCGCTTGTACGCGAAGACGAGCTGCCCGCTCTCCACCGACAGGATCGCGTCCCGGCCCTCGAGCCGGTCCGGCGCGACCGGTGGTGCGACCAGCCAGCGCGCGGCGGTCGTCGGTACGTCGCGGCGAGCGAGCTTCGAGCGCAGGTCGATGGCGAGGCGTTCGGCGAGGTCCCGATCGGTGACCGGGAAGGTGTACGGAGTGACGAGCTCGTCGAAGTACCCGCCGGAGACGGCCAGCAGCGGGTCGGCCTGATCCCGCAGCACCAGCTGGAGCAGCGGCGCGTCCGGGCCTGGGCTCAGCTCGACTGCTTTCAAGGCCTCGACGGGTACGACGCGTTCACCGAGTCGGGTCCGCAACGAGCTCGCGAGTCGGCCGAGCCCTTCGACGGGTGCGTCGTACCGGAGCCGGAGCGCGCCGACGCCGTCCCAGCCGATCGTGCCGTTGCTGCTCTCCAACTGCATGGTCAACGGCCGGCCATCGACAGCACTCGGGCGCCGAAGAACAGCGCGTCGGTCTCACTCAGCGGCTGGGTCACAAGCGTCTCCGGGTCCTTGGCCGGCTCCGGCCGTTCGGCCGGCGTGCGGGAGCTGGTGATCCGCAAGTACCCGTCGTTGCCCCACTTACTCGTGATCGGTTTCCACTCGATCGCCGTGACGTCGGCGACGGGGAGTCGCCACGGGTCGCCGTACACCTTCTTGTCCTTCGGTGCCGCGAAACCGTAGTCGAAGACCAGGTCGGTGCCGTCGAGGGTGAGTTTCATGCTCTGGCCCTTGAGGGTCGCGGGGGCGGGTGGTGGTTCGATCAGCCAGTGGTCGGCGGGTTCGGACGCGACCTGATGGAGGGCGATCGACGTACGGATCTCCTGGGCGTAGTAGTCCGCGAGCAGCCACTGGTCGTTGGAGAAGTCGAAGCGGTACGGGTCGATCAGTTCGTTGAGTTGCCCACCGGCGACGGTCATCAGCGGGTCGGCGCCGTCGCGGAGGACGAGCCGGATGGTCGCGTCCTCGGTCCCGCCGGGCATCACCAGCTCGACACCCGCGAGCGCCTCGACCGGGACGGTTCGTTGCCCGAGCTTCTTCAGCACGAGATGTGTCAGCGTGCTCTTCTGCTTGATCCACGCACCTTCATACCGAAGCTGCACCGTCCCCAGCCCGTCCCAAACCAACACCGCATTCCGCCCGCGCAACTCATCCCCACTCACCACCCCCACATCCTCCAGCCAACCAGGGTCAGCCCACCAATCCCCCCTCACCCCAGGCGAGGTTATGGGTCAACGACACAATCCTCGGCCCCGATCCGTTCTTTCCCTACCCCTCGCCCGAGGTCAGCCCGCACCCTCGGCGCCACAATCTCTTCCCTTCCAGTCTTTCCCTTTTGCCCCTCGCCGCAGGCGAGGTTGTGGGTCGGCGCCACAATGGGGTGTGACTCATTTCGATCTCGTCATCATCGGGACTGGTTCGGGTAACACGATCGTCAACCACCGGTTCGCGGACTGGAAGGTGGCGATCGTCGAGCGTGGCACGTTCGGCGGTACCTGCCTGAACGTCGGCTGCATCCCGACCAAGATGTTCGTGCACACCGCCGACCTGGCCGCCACCCCGTCGGTGAGCTCCCGGTACGGCGTCGACGAGCAACTGCTCGGGGTCCGCTGGCCGGAGGTCCGGGACCGGATCTTCGACCGGATCGACCCGATCGCGGCGGGCGGTTCGGAGTACCGGCACCACCACCCCGACAACGCCAACGTGCACGTGTACGACGGCACCGGCCGGTTCACCGGCGACAAGGAACTGACCGTCGACGGCAAGGACGGGTCGACGAGCGTGTTCAGCGCCGACCGGTTCGTGATCGCGGCCGGCAGCCGACCGGTGATCCCGCAGATCCCCGGCCTCGAGGAGGTCGGCTACCACACCTCGAACACGATCATGCGCATCCCCGAGCTGCCCCGCCGGCTCGCCATCATCGGCAGCGGCTTCGTCGCAGCCGAGTTCGCGCACATCTTCTCGTCGTACGGCGTCGAGGTCACGGTGATCGCCCGCTCCGACCGGCTGCTGCGGCACGAGGACACCGAGATCTCCGAGCAGTTCACCGAGGTTGCCCGCGGCAAGTACGACGTCCGCCTGGAGCACGAGACGATCGGCGTCGACCGCCAGCACGACGGCTCGATCCGGGTCCGGATGCTGGACCCGGACGGCCGCGACGAGGTCATCGTCGACGAGCTCCTGGTCGCGGTCGGGCGTACGCCGAACTCCGACCTGCTCGACCTGGATGCGACCGGGGTCGAGGTCGACAAGGACGGCCGGGTGGTCGTGGACGAGTACCAGCAGACCGCCGTCGACGGCATCTACGCGCTCGGCGACGTGACCACGCCACACCAGCTGAAGCACGTCGCGAACCACGAGGCCCGGGTGGTCAAGCACAACCTGCTCAACCCGGACGACCGGATCAAGGCCGACCACCGCTTCGTCCCGCACGCCGTCTTCAGCTCCCCGCAGATCGCCGCCGTCGGCCTGACCGAGGACGAGGCCCGCGAACGCGACATCCCCTATGTGGTGGGGATCGAGCGGTACGCCGATATCGCCTACGGCTGGGCGATGGAGGACACCACCGGGTTCGCGAAGATCCTGGCCGACCCGAAGTCCGGCCAGATCATCGGCTGCCACATCCTCGGCCCGCAGGCGTCCGCGGTGATCCAGCCGGTCATCCAGGCGATGAGCTTCGGCCTCGACGCCCACTCGATGGCCCGCAACCAGTACTGGATCCACCCCGCGATGTCCGAGCTGATCGAGAACGCGTTGCTCAAGCTGAAACTAGACCCGAAAAGCTGAGATCACGTCGGCGACCGTGTCGAGGGTGTCGAGGTCGGGCAGGCTGATCATCACCTCGGCGACGCCTGCCTCGGACAGTTCGCGGAACCGGCCGATCTGATCGTCGACCGTGCCCGCGTTGACGGAGGCAGCGTACCGGGCGGGGTTCTGGTTGCGCGGTCGCAGCTTCTCGACGAGGCCGTCGACCTCGTGATGGTCCTTGCCGACCAGCGTGGTGGACAGGTGCGTGACCTCGACCGGGCGGTCGGTGAGTGAGCGGAGGTAATCGGCGCGTTTGCGGACGGTGGCGACGTCCCCGAAGACGTTGACGGCATCGGCGTACCGCGCGGCCAGCCGGAGCGTACGGCGGCCACTCCCGCCGACCAGCAGGGGCAGATGCTCCTGCAACGGCCTGGGATAACAGGTGGTGTCCGGCACCTCGAGCACCTTGCCATGGAACGGTTTGTTGCCTGGTCCCCATAAAACCGGCAGGAGCTGCAGCCCGTCCTCGAGCAGCGCATAGCGTTCCCCGACCGACGGGAAGTCCCATCCGTACGCGAGATGCTCCGCCTCGAACCACGCCAGCCCGACACCGCAGACCGCGCGCCCGCCACTGAGTACGTCGATCGTCGCGGCGATCTTGCCCAGATGAGCAACGTTCCGGTAGGTGATCCCGGAGACCAGGGTCCCCAGCCGGACTCGCGTCGTACAGGCGGCCAGGTACCCCAGCGTCGTCCAGCTCTCCAGGAAGTCGTCCCAGGCCCGGCCCACCTGCGGAATCTGCCGGAAGTGATCCATCACGTAGATCGAATCGAACCCCGCGGCCTCAGCCTTCGAAGCAACCTCGCGAATCCATGCAGCCGTTCCGGTCCGTCCAGCCTTGTGCATGTAGCTGCTCAACTGCAGCCCGAATCGCAGCCCGGTCGGAGTCTCGACCTGTCGTGCCGCGGCCGCTCCCGTCTCCACGAACGCCTCCGGTACGACGCGCAACGCGGTCGGCTGCAGTACGTCGTCGTACCCCTCGGTCGGTAGCTCCTTCTTCACCGCGTTCCACGTCCGCAGCTGCGTCGTCAGTACGTCGGCCGGGATCCGCTTGGCCCGGGACCGATTCCGCCGACGGCATTCGGCCGCCGGAGTGTCGAAACCGACCGCAACACAAGGCATTCCGGCCTCTCGCGCCAGCCCGAGCCATCGCAATCGGCGGTCGCGATCCAACCCGAGCGTGTCGATCACCGTCGTCAGCCGCCGCCCGATCCGTTGCCGCACCACCTCTTCCAGCAATGCGAACGCGTCCGCACTGGCCGCGAGGTCGTCCTCCCCGGCCCCGACCAGCGCCCGCAGCCGATCGCTCGACACGATCAACTCCGCCCCGAAATGCTCCGCCGCCCACGTCGACTTCCCCGACGCGCCCGGCCCCACCAGCACGACGACGCACGGCGACGGCAGCTTCAGTTCGTCCACAGGTGCAGTCTGACCTGCAGTCACCGCGAAGCGGAAGACAATCTCAGCAGCGCAGCAGCAAGTCCGACTGCGACTGAAGGTACGACGAACGCCGCGACCGGACCGCCGTGGTCGATCAACGCCCCGCCGAGCGCGGATCCGAGCGCGGTCCCGATGGCTTGCCCGGTCGAGAGCCAGGAGAAGGCCTCGGTACGGGAACCGGCAGATGTCTCCGTCCGGATCGGCAGATATGCCGCGGCCGCGAGCGGAGTGGTCAGCAGACCGGTCGCCAGCAGTGTGAGGGCAAGTCCCACGAGCCCAGCCGGTGACTCGATCATCGCGAACAGCGGCAACGGCAGCAGACAGAACGAGTACCTCGCCATCAGGCCCAGGTAGGAAGAACCTTCAACGGTTCGGAACGTGCCCACCACCCCGCCGAACGTCAACGCGGCCTGCACGATCCCGGCCGCGGCGGGCAGCCCCGCCCGCGTCGACGCAGCCACCAGTGCGACCGGCATGACACCAAAGGTCATGCTCTGCAGCAACGTGCTGACGCACAGGATCCGTACGGCGGCAATCCGCAACGCACCGTGGAGGCCCGGCGTGCGCCGATCCGGGCGCGAACCCCTGATCGCGACCACGAAAGCAACGGTGCCTCCGGCAAGTATCGCCGCGGCAACGGCAGTCGCGACTGCCGCGCCGGCCAACGCGATCAGGCCGGTTGCCGCGAGCCCCAGGAGTCCGACCACGGCCAGCAAGTGCAGCACCACGGCCGGGACGAACGTGCGGGCAGCGCCGTACCGGTCGACGAGCCACCCCTTCCAGGGCGCGGTCGCGGCGTCTCCGGCCGCGAAGAGTGCGGCGACCGCGCCGGCCACGGCGTACGAACCTGTCTGCCGGCCGACCAGCACGACAAGCGTCAGCGGCAGCATGCCCTTGGGCAGGCGCGCGAGCAGGGAACTGACGACCAGCGGCCGCACGCGGGGGAGTAGAAGGACCGATCGGAAAGAGCCGAACACGGGGATCACCTCGGGCGATTGACGGGCACAGTGAACTGCGCCGACGTCGCCCTACCAGGCTTTTGCCCCTTCAGATGCCCACCGTCGTGGTGGGTCGTGGCGCTCGGACCAGCCCGCCCGAAGGCGGCGGAACCCTAGCCACGTCCTGTCGATCGAGCCCAAATTAACACGCGGCCAGGACCGCCGACCCCCTAATCTCGGGGGATGCGATTGTTCGTGGCCGTGGTGCCACCCATCGAAGTTGTGGAGGATCTGAGCGAGTTCGCGGAGCCGCGGCGGGAGTATCCGGACGAGGACATCCGGTGGGCCGCGGACGAGCACTGGCACATCACGCTGGCGTTCCTCGGCGACGTGCCGGACTGGAAGACCGATGAACTGGGGGAGCGGCTGGAGACGGCCGCCAAGCGGCAGAAGCCGTTCGAGCTGCAACTGACCGGAGCCGGCGCGTTCCCGGGTGTCCCCGACGCCCGCGTCCTGTACGCCGGGGTCCGCGACGACACCGAATCACTCAAACACCTCGCGATGACGACGCGTTCCGCCGCGAGCCGGTCCGGCGTCGAGGTCGACGGCCGGAAGTTCACCCCGCACGTCACGCTCGCCCGGCTCCGCCGGCAACTCGACGTGACCCGGTGGGTCAGAGTCTTCGACACGTACGCCGGTCCGGTCTGGACCGCCGAGAGCGTTCAACTGATCGAATCCCGGCTCGGTGAGGGTCCGGGACACAGTGCGGCGTACGCCACAGTGGGCGAATGGGACTTCTTAGGTTAACCTCAGGAAGGTTAGCCGTACCTAATGACGTGAGAGAGTTCCGCCATGCTCGCGAACTACCTGATCGGACTCCGTGAAGGACTGGAGGCCTCGCTGGTCGTCAGTATCCTCGCCACCTTCCTGGTCAAGTCAGGGCACCGAGATCGGCTCAAACTGGTCTGGATCGGAGTCGGTGCGGCTTTGGCAGTGGCGGCCGCGGCGTGGGGCCTGTTGCAGTTCGTCACCGCCCTGACCGCCAAGTCGTTCACGACCCAGGAGACCGTCGGCGGGGTGATGTCGATCCTCGCGGTCGGCTTCGTCACCTGGATGATCTTCTGGATGCGCAAGGCGTCCCGCAGCATCGCCAGGGAGCTGCGCGACCGGATGAGTCAGGCGCTCGAGATCGGGTCCCGGGCCGTCGTCATCCTGGCGTTCCTGGCGGTGTTCCGCGAAAGCATCGAGACCGCGTTCATCGTGTACGCGTCGGCCGCCACCGCGACCACCGCCGTACCGTTCGTCGGCGTACTGCTCGGCCTGGCCACCGCGGTGGTGCTCGGGTTCGCGATCTACAAGGGCGCGGTCAAGATCAACCTGGCCGTGTTCTTCAAGTGGACCGGCGCGGTGCTGATCCTGGTCGCGGCGGGCATCTTCGCCTACGGCTTCCACGACCTGCAGGAGGCGAACATCCTGCCCGGTCTGCAACACCTTGCCTTCGACATCTCGAACGTCATCCCGCCGGACAGCTGGTACGGCGTACTCCTCAAGGGCATCTTCAACTTCAACCCGGCCCCGACCGTGATCGAGGCGATCGCCTGGGTCGCGTACCTCGTCCCCGTCATGGTGCTCTACTTCCGCCCGGTCAAGACCAGCACGCCACCCGCCGTCGCGGCGAAGACCGCTGGAGAAGCGGCCTGATGTCCATCTCACCGCTCAGGAGAAACATGTTCACGTCCACGGCCCGACGGGCCACCGTTGTCGGCGTTGTTCTGGGGCTCGCCACACTGACCGCCTGCGCCGACGACAAGCCGGCCGCGTCCTCCGACGACGGCACCGGCCCGGTCTCGGTGAAGGCCAGCGACTCGGGCTGCGACCTGAGCCGCCGCGACGTCAAGTCCGGGACCAGCACGTTCTCCGTCGCCAACGGCGGGAGCAAGGTCACCGAGTTCTACGTGTACGCCGAGGGCGACCGGGTCATGGGTGAGGTCGAGAACATCGGCCCCGGCCTGAAGCGCGACCTGATCGTCGAGCTGCCGACCGGCAAGTACCAGGCGGTCTGCAAGCCGGGCATGGTCGGCGACGGTATCCGCGGCGACCTGACCGTCTCCGGTGACGCGGCCGCGCAGGTCGACGAGGACACCCTGCTCAAGCAGGCCACCGAGAGCTACCAGCGGTACGTGAACTCGCAGGCCGTCGCGCTCGAGCAGAAGACGACCGAGTTCGTCACCGCGGTCAAGGCCGGCGACGTCGCGAAGGCCAAGGAGCTGTTCCCGGTCTCGCGCACGTACTGGGAGCGGATCGAGCCGGTCGCGGAGTCGTTCGGCGACCTCGACCCGAAGATCGACGCCCGGGTCAACGACGTCGAGCCGGGCACCGAGTGGACCGGGTACCACCGGATCGAGCAGGCGCTCTGGGTCTCGAACACCACCAAGGGCATGGAGAAGTACGCCGACCAGCTGCTCGTCGACGTGAAGACGGTCGTGGCGAAGGCCAAGGTCGTGAAGCTCAACCCGCTGCAGCTGGCCAACGGTGCCAAGGAACTGCTCGACGAGGTCGCGACCGGCAAGATCACCGGTGAAGAGGACCGCTACTCGCACACCGATCTGTGGGACTTCCAGGCCAACGTCGAGGGTTCGCAGGCCGCCGTACAGGCGCTTCGGCCGGCGCTGCAGGCCCGGGACGCCGCGCTGGTCACCCAGCTCGACACCAACTTCAAGGCGGTCTTCGCCGCGGTCGACAAGTACCGTGACGACGCCGGCTTCAAGCCCTACCAGGTCAGCGAGGCCGAGAAGAAGGAGCTCAGCCGCGTCGTCGACGGTCTGGCCGAGCCGGTCAGCAAGGTCGCCGGAGTGATCGCGAAGAAATGAGTCAGGGCAAGGGAATCTCGCGCCGCGGCCTGATCGGGGCCGCGGGCGCGGCGGTGGCGACCGGGGTGGCCGGATACGCCGCTCACTCGGTGCTGTCGGGTGAGGAGTCGCAAGCGGCGGACACTAACGGACCGGTCGAGTTCCACGGTCCGCACCAGGCCGGCATCATCACGCCGGTCCAGGACCGCCTGCACTTCGCCGCGTTCGACGTCACCACGACGAGCCGCGCCGATCTGATCGCGTTGCTGAAGGAGTGGACCGCCGCGGCCGCGCTGCTCACGGCCGGCCGCGACATCGGTCAGTACGGCGCTGTGAACGGACCCGACGAGGCTCCGCCGGAGGACACCGGCGAAGCGGTCGGTCTGCCGCCGGCGCGGCTGACGCTGACGATCGGGTTCGGGCCGTCGTTGTTCGACAAGCGATTCGGGCTCGCGGCGAAGCGGCCCAAGGCACTGGTGGATCTGCCGCACTTCATCGGGGACGACCTGGAGCCGGCGCGGTCGGGTGGCGACATCGCCGTACAGGCGTGCTCGGATGATCCGCAGATTGCGGTGCACGCGATCCGCAACCTGGCCCGGATCGGGTTCGGCCGGGTCGCGATCCGCTACTCGCAGCTGGGGTTCGGGCGGACGTCGTCGACGTCGCGTGCGCAGACCACACCGCGGAACCTGTTCGGCTTCAAGGACGGGACGAACAACCTCAAGCTGGAGGACGCGGACAAGGTCGAGCAGCAGGTCTGGGTGCAGCCGGAGGACGGCCCGGACTGGATGGTCGGCGGCTCGTACCTGGTGTCGCGCCGGATCCGGATGAACATCGAGATCTGGGACCGTACGTCGCTCGGCGAACAGGAAACGATCATCGGCCGGGGCAAGGGCACCGGCGCTCCGCTGGGCAAGGCCGACGAGTTCGACGCGATCGACTTCACCGCGAAGAACGCCGACGGCGAGCCGAAGGTCCCGATGGATTCACACGTCCGGCTCGCGCACCCACAGTTCAACAAGGGCGCCGAACTGCTGCGTCGCGGCTACAACTTCGTCGACGGCTCGGACGGCCTCGGCCGCCTGGACGCCGGCCTGTTCTTCCTCGCCTACCAACGGGACCCGCGCAAACAGTTCATCCCGATCCAGAACCAACTGGCGAAGAACGACACCATGAACGAATACATCCACCACGTCGGCTCCGGCATCTTCGCCTGCCCCACCGGCGTAACCCCCGGCACCTACTGGGGCGAAAAACTCTTCACCTGACGGCTGCGGACCGCCAGCACTCACCAACTCCGCCTGCTGAGCGGCGCCCGCGCTCGAGAATGCCTACCGAGCGAGGTTGATGAGTGCTGCAGGTCCGCTTACTTCACAGCTCCGGCGGTTACGCCGGCTACGAAGTGGCGTTGGGCCAGGAGGAAGCCGATGACCACGGGGACGCTGACGACCAGGGCCGCGGCCATGATCTGGTTCCAGTAGATGTTGGTCTGGGTGGAGTACTGGCGCAGTCCGACCGCCAGTGTGCGGTTGGCCTCGGTGGTCATCACCGACGCGAACAGGACCTCACCCCAGGCGGTCATGAACGAGTAGATCGCGACCGCGATCACACCGGGCCGCGCGGCCGGCAGGACAACCCGCCAGAGCGCACCCATCGGACCGCAGCCGTCCACCAGCGCCGCCTCGTCGAGCTCGCGCGGAATGCTGTCGAAGTACCCGGCCAGCATCCAGATCGAGAACGGCAGGCTGAAGGTCAGGTACGTGATGATCAACCCGAGCCGCGATCCGACCAGCTGCAGGCCGAACGTGTTGTTGATGTTCACGAAGATCAGGAACAACGGCAGCAGGAACAGCACACCCGGGAACATCTGCGTCGACAGCACCGTCGTGGTGAACACCGTCCGCCCACGGAACCGGAACCGCGACACCGCGAACGCGGCCAGGATCGCCAGCGCCACCGAGAACAGTGTCGCGACCACGGACACGATCGTGCTGTTCACGAAGTACCGGGCCAGCGGCACCGTCTTCCACATGTCCACGAACGGCGCCAGCGTCAGGTTCGACGGCCACCAGGTGAACGCGCCCTGCACGTCCTTCAACGGCTTGAGCGACGAGGTCGCCATCACGTACAGCGGAATCAGCACGAACAGGCCGAGTACGACCAGCACGACACCGCGGTAGAGCTTGAATCCTCTGGTCTCACGCACGACGTGACCTCCTTCCGGTGACGAGCAGGTAGGTGCCGGTGACAATCATCAGGAAGATCAGCAGCAGCACGGACATCGCCGCACCACTCCCGAAGTTCCAGGTCAGGAACGACGCGTTGTAGATGTGGAAGGTGATCAGGTCACCCGCCGGCGGTTGCGCCGTACCGAACAGCACGTACGGCGTGTTGAAGTCGCTGAACGTCCACAGGAACAGGACCAGCACGAGCACCAGGTTGACCGGACGCAGCGACGGCAGCGTGATGTTGCGCCACTGCCGCAGGTTGCCGGCGCCGTCGACCGCCGCGGCCTCGTAGACGTCCCGCGGGATGCTCTGCAACCCGGCCATCAGGGTGAGGAACGCGAACGTCCACAGCTTCCAGGTCGCGACCGTGATCAGTGAGATCAGTGCGTTCCCGCCGATCAGCCAGAACGGCCGGTCCGAGGTCAGGTGCAGGTTGTCCACGATCACGTGGTTCACCACACCGGTGTCCCGCTGCAACATGAAGTTCCAGGTCAGGATCCCGGCGTACGCCGGAAGCGCGTAAGGCACCAGGAACAGGGTCCGGACGAAGCTCCGGCCGCGGAACGGCGGCTGCAGTGCGACCGCCGCGGCCATGCCGAGCCCCCAGGACAGCGCGAGCGTGATGAGCGAGAACGCGACGGTGACGCCGAAGGACTTCAACAGCCCCTCGCCGACCGCGTTGTCGAAGTCGAGCGCGACCTTGTAGTTGTTGAACCCGGCCCACGGTGCGGCGGACCAGTTCGCGATGAAGAACTTGGTCAGCTTGACGAAGCTCATCCAGATCCCGACCAGCATCGGGATGATGTGGATGAGCAGTTCGGCCAGCACGGCCGGTGCCAGCAGCAGATAGGGGAGCCACCGGTTCAGACCGGGACGGTGCTCCGGGCCGCGCTTGGTCTTCTTCGCAGGCTTCGCGGCGGCCGGCGTCGCTTCCTGTGTGGCGACGGACATCCTCGGTGTCGCCTCCTGTCTGTCGGGATCGGTGGGCGGACGTGGTCAGTGGCCCGGACGGGTCGTCCGGGCCACCGATCCTGGGTCAGCTACCTGCGGCCACTTGATCCTCGGCGGTCTTGAGGGCCGCCTTCACATCATCGGCCGTGACTGTTCCGCCGGTGGCGATCTTGGCGAACATCGTGTTCATCGCCTTGCCGACGGTGCTCTCGAACTGGTCCTCGGCCGGCACCAGCGGCAGCGGCTTGGACTTGGTGTTGTAGACGTCGGCGAAGGTCGCTGCCTCGGCCGCGTCGGTGGTGAAGACCGGCTTTGCGTCCTTCAGTACCGGCAGCGAGGAGAACGGCTTGCCCAGCGTGGTCTGGGTGGTCGCGTCCGTCATGTACTTGACGAACTTCAGCGCCGCGTCCTTGTGCTTGGTGTTCTTGAAGATCGACAGGTTGATACCGGCCACGTGGCTGGCCACCTGCTCGCCACCGGACGGGGCCGGGAACGGCACGACGCCGTACTCGCCGGCCTTCATGCCGTTGGCAACGATCGAGGAGTCGGCGTTGTTCTGGTTGATCACCATCGCGACCTTCTTGGTGGCGAAGTCGTTCACCGACTTGGTGCCGTTGTCGTACTGCGCGTTCGACGGGTTCGCGACCTTGTCCTTCTGCATCAGGTCGAGGTACCGCAGTACGCCCTGCACGTTGCCGTCACCGGTGAAGGTCGGCTTGCCGTCCTGGTCGAACCAGTCGGCCTTGTTCTGCGCGGCGTTGATGAACGCGAAGTGCACGTTCTCGGTGTAGCTACCGGCCGCCAGCGCCATGCCCCACTGCTTCTTCGCGGGGATGGTCAGCTTCTGCGCGTCGGTGACCATCTCTTCCCAGGTCTTCGGCGGCTGCAGACCGGCCGCGGCGAACATCGCCTTGTTGTACTACAGGCCGTAGGCCAGACCGTAGAGCGGGACCGAGGTCGGGTCGGTGCCCTCCTTGCCGCCGGTCGCCAGAGCCGTCGGCACGAACTTGTCCTTGCCGCCGATGGCGGTCATCGCGTCACCGTCGAACGGCAGGAACGCGTTGGTGGCCTGCAGCGAGGCCGCCCAGGTGTTGCCGATGTTGACCACGTCCGGACCCTGACCGGAGGTGGTCGCGGTCTGGATCCGCGTCTGCAGATCGTTCCAGCCGATCACCTCGAGGTTGACCTTGATGCCGGTGTCCGCGGTGAACTTCTGCAGGACCGGGGTCAGCACCTCCTTGTCGTTGTCCAGGCTGGTGCCCTGGTTGCTGGCCCAGTAGGTCAGCGTCTGGTCGCCACCCGAACTGTCGCCGGAGGAGTCGCCCGAGTCGCCGCTGCCTCCGCAGGCGGCCAGGCTGATTCCCAGGGCGGTCGCCGCTGCCGCGGCTACAAACGAACGCAGTCTCACGTCGGACTCCCTCGTCCTGTCGAGCCTTCACAGACCTGCGAAGGCGGATCGGCCCCATAGTGACCTAACCGGTTAAGTTTCGAAACCCTAACCGGTTCAGTAGAGGCATGTTCGTTATTACCTCGTGACTCATCCAACCTCTACCGAGACCCCGGCAAACGCAATCCAACACTCTCCGAATCCACCCGAATTCACAGAGTCTTGAACTCGTCCGCCCGGAGTCTCGCCGGGATATCCCCTCGTGTTGACCGTTCTCCCCTCTCGCACGAGCGGAGAACGGTGTATTCGCGGGGATATCCCCCGCCGGTGCCGGTGCCCCCGCCGGTGCCGGTGCTAGCGGGGTGCCGGGCCGGAGGATTCTCTTGCTCGCAGTTCCCCGGCGGGGGCCTGTTCATGCAGGTCGGGTTCGCCGGCTGCTATCCGGAGCAGGAGATCGGCGGCCGCGCGGCCGCGTTCCATCGTTTTCTGGTCGATCGCGGTGATCCCGGGCCGGGCGAGCTCGCACAGCGGGGAGTCGTCCCAGGCGAGGATCGAGACCTCACCGGGCACCGCCGTACCGAGGTCCATCGCGACCCGGAGGGCGGCGACCGCCATCAGGTCGTTGCCGAGCACGATCGCGGTCGGCGGGTTCGGAGCGGTGAGCAATTGCCGGGTCAGTTCGGCGCCGTCGTCGTACCGGTAGCTGCCCTCGACGTGCCGCACCGTGATCCCGTGCTGCGCTGCCTGTTCCTGCAGCATCCGCACGCGCAGTTGCTCGTGGACGAACGTGAACGGCCCGCTGATGTGCGCGATGTCGCGATGCCCCAGTGCGACCAGGTGGTCGAGCAGGAGCGTGACGGTCTCCTCGGGCGAGCTGATCAGCCGCCCGACAGCGTCGTCCGGATCGTTCGAGCTGACCACCACGCACGGCACCCCGAGCTCTTTGAGCACAGGGATCCGCGGGTCGTCGTTGTGCTCGTCGAACAGGATGAACCCGTCGACCCGCCCCTGCCGGGACCAGCGCCGCAGTACGTCGAGATCTTCGCCGTGCTCGCCCGTGAGTCGGAGCAGCAGCGACGAGTCGACCTCGTTCAGGTACTGCTCGATGCCGACCAGCGTGCGCATGTAGAACGCTTCGGTCGAGATCAGCGCCGGGTCACGGGCGACCACGATGCCGATCGTCCGGGTCCGGCTCGCGGAGAGGGCGACGGCGGCCGAGTTCGGGTGGAAACCCAGCTCCTCGGCGAGATCGAGCACCCGTTGGCGGGTCTCCTCGGAGACGCCGGCCCGGCCGTTCAGTGCGTACGAGACCGAGGCCTTCGAGATGTGCAGACGGCGCGCGAGATCGCTGATGGTGACCCGGTGACTCCGGCGCCCACTGGTGCTCGCCGTACCGTCGTCGTCACCTTCACCGCCGGCCAGAGTCCCGGTTGTCGTCATCGTTGCCTGCTACCCCGCACAGACGGGAGATTAGCAGCGGCATCCGTGGGCAAGGGTTGGTTCGATCACTCCTCGGATCGGGCCTAGCGGTAGTCTCGAGATTTGGATAGCGTTTTCCCATGACCTCTGACGAGCCGTTGCGACTGGATTTCCTGCCGTGGGAGTACGCGCGGAAGGCCTCGGAGGAGGAGCGCGCGCGCCAGGCCGAACGCCAGTCGGGTCTCGACGGGACGGTCGAACTGGCCGCCGACGTGTACGTCGCCGAGTCGGCCGCCGTGTACTGCGACGAGCTCCGGATGGGGGAGCGCTCGTACATCGCCGCGCACGCCTACGTGACCGGCCAGATCGTGCTCGGATCCGACTCGACGATCAATCCGTTCGCCACCGTCCGCGGCCGGATCACCATCGGCGACGGTGTCCGGATCGGCGCCCACACCTCGTTGCTCGCTTTCAACCACGGCACCGAGCCCGGCCGCCCGATCTTCAAGCAGCCACACACGGCGATCGGCATCACGATTGCCGACGACGTCTGGATCGGCTCGAACGTCACCATCCTCGATGGCGTCACGATCGGCCCGCACACGATCATCGGCGCCGGCGCGGTCGTCACGAAGGACGTTCCCGCCAACACGATCGCAGCAGGTAATCCCGCTCGAGTGCTGAGATCCCGCGAGCCGGCCCTCACCACCACAGCTACCGAAGCGACGCCGGCCGCCCCCATCATCTCCGCCTCGTTGATTGCTTCCGGCGATCTACCTGAGCGTCTGACCACCTTCGCCGCCAAAGCCCGGGATCAGGTGGACGACCTCCTCGCCAGGTCCTGGGATGGCGAACGGTTCGTCGACCGCCCCGGACTCAACCACGAGCCGGCCATCCGCCCGTGGTGCGATGCGATCGAGATTGCCGACGTACTGCTCCGTCGTACGCCGGCCGGTCACACTCGCGACGACCTGGTCCGCCGGCTCCGCGCCCGCCAGGATCCGACCACCGGACTGGTCGCGCCCGGAGACCTCTCCGACGCCGGTCTCGAGCTCCCGTCCGACGCGGAACTCTCCGTTCTGAAGGGCCCGGCGAGCTACCACATCCTGTGTGTCGGCTACGCACTCCAGGTCCTCGACAGTTCCTTCGAACACCCCATCCGGACGGACTTCACCTTCGACCAGCTCGACAACTTGCCCTGGGCAAGAAATGCCTGGTCGGCCGGTTCCGGAATCGATGCCCTCGGCACCGCTCTGGCCCGGAACCTCCACGACCACAAGGAGTCCGGCCCGTTGGAGCCTCTGATCGGCTGGCTCACCATCGCCGCCGACCCATCCACCGGAGCTTGGGGGCAGCCGCATCCCGACGACGGCTGGCTGCAGGTGGTCAACGGCTTCTACCGCCTGACCCGCGGCACCTACGCCCAGTTCGGCCTACCGCTGCCGTACCCCGAACAGGCCGTCACCACGGTGCTTGCTCACAGCAATGACCGGCGGATGTTCACCGGCGACAACTACAACTCGTGCAACGTCCTCGACGTGATCCACCCGCTCTGGCTCGCCCGCAAGCAGACCGAACACGGTCAGCAGGAGGGCCTCCGCTGGGCCGAGGACCAGCTCACCCGGATCCTCGACCGCTGGGTCGACGGCGCCGGTTTCGCCTTCGCCCCGGACGGCACCGACGACCGCGCAATCCCTGGCCTGCAAGGCACCGAGATGTGGCTGTCCATCATCTGGTTGCTCTCCGACTACCTCGGCCTGTCCGACGACCTCGGCTACCGCCCCCGCGGCGTGCACCGTCCCGAGCCGCTGGTCACGCCGAGGTAGGGGCCTGAGAGGTAGATCACGCGCCGGGACGTCACAAGCGCGACGGTGGGCCGTGTCCTGGGGTGCGGTGGCTGACCCATTGGGGGTGGCCCAAGCATTCTGGAGATCGAAGTGCGACACCTCATCACCTTCATCGCCGCGGCTGCGGCGGTGACGGGCCTGGCCGCCCCGGCACAGGCGGCCGACTGCGATGTGCAATGCCAGCTGGATCTGCAGCAGCAGAACGCCGTACCACGAACCTCGTTCTACGATCCACCACCGGCGTCGCCCTGGGCGCTGCCGGGAACCGTGATCCGGAAGCAGGTGACGACCGACTACAGCGTCGGCGGGGTCACTGTGCCGGCAACGCGCATCATGTACCACTCGCGGACCTCGTCCGGTCGCGATGTGGCCACGACCGCCGTCGTCCTGGTGCCGAAGGGCAAGGCGCCGGCCGGTGGCTGGCCGGTCGTCGTGGACGCGCACGGCTCGAGCGGGATCGGCCGGCCGTGTGCGCCGTCGCTGATGAAGGACCTCTACCACGGCAACCAGATGCTGGCCTTCGTCAACCGCGGCTTCGCGGTCGTCGCGCCCGACTACGCCGGCCTCGGCACCGACGGTAAGCCTGAGCTCGTCAACAAGACCGCCGAGGCGAACGACGTCATCTTCGGCCAGCAGGCCGCCCGTCGGGTGCGGTCGGACCTGTCGTCCCGGTGGGTGCTCTGGGGTCACTCACAGGGTGGCGGGGCGGCAATGGGCGTTGCCGAGCGGCAGCGCATCCTCCCGCAGCCCGGGTACCTCGGGACCGTCCTCACGTCTCCGGTCGCCGACCTGTCCGAGGTCGTCGCCCACGTTGCCGCGACCCCCGGGTACGGCGCCTTCGCGGCGATGATTGCCCAGGGCGCGCACTTCAGCGACCCGTCGGTCCAGCCCCAGCGCCTGCTCAGCGCCGAGGCCTACTCCCGGATCGGCATCACCGCGGTCGGCTGCCTGGGTGCGGCGTTCGCGGCGTACGCCGATCTGACCGGGCCGCAGCTGGTCACCCCGGCGTACTCGACCGACCCCGCCTTCCGGAAGTACCTGCGGGACAACTCGGCCGGGACCCGGGCGCTCGGCGGACCGGTGCTGCTGCTCCAGGGCGAGGCCGACACCGTCGTTCCGGTCGGCGTCACCGACCAGATCGCGAAGAACCTGTGCCGGCTCGGGACGCGCCTGACCTACAAGACTTACCCCGGTCTCGAGCACGACACCTACCCGTGGGTGCAAGGCATCGACGACGGCGCGATGCCCGACATCCTCGCCTGGACCGCCGACCGCTTCGCCGGGCGCACCGCCCCGGCAACCTGCACGTCCTGATCCCTGGTGTGAGCGACCCGGACGGGGGTCCACTAGCCTGAGCGAGTGGACCCCCGGACCCGTCGACTCGTCACCTCTGTCGTACTGGCAGCGCTCGTCGCGATCGTCGTGATCGCAGCGTTCATGCGCTGACGGTCGCGGAGCCCAGGACGACGTACGGCTGGTTGGACAGGTCGGCGGCCAGACCCGGGTAGAGCGCCTGCCCGCCGTCACGGTGCCGCACGCTGAAGAAGTACATCAGCGGGTACGTCGAAGCCGTGTAGTCACCGTCGATCTGTCCGGACAGGGTCTGCCCGGACAGCTCCATCGGGACCTGCTGCCAGGACTCGGACTGGTCCACGTGCCGGTAGTGCAGGGTCGCGCCGACCACCGCCGGAGCCACCACGTCCAGGGTGAGCGTGACCGGTTTGCCCCTGTCGAAGCTCTCCGGCACTGTGTGCTCCACGCCGGGCGCAATGGGCCGGATCGGTGCCGCCAGCAACGCGGCCGCCGGTTCCGTGCCCGCCGCGTCCCGCAGTTCCTCGTTGAGGGCGGCCAGGTCGGCGTCCATGTCCGGGACTCGATCCGCCCAGTGGCCGTGTTCGGAGGCCTCGATCCCGAAGCGGAGGTCCCGCTGGTACACACCCTCGACGATGCCCGGGATCTCGGCGTACGCGTCCCGTGCGACCCGGTAGTGGCGTAGGGCCGACTGCAAAGAGCTGATGTCCTCGGTGGTGCGGAAGATCGAGTAGTCGACCGCCGCCCGGAACTTGCCGGCGAAGAACCGGCCCAACCGGACCAGGATCTCCAGGTCGATCATCATCCGGCGTACCTGCGCGTCCGACTGGTCCGCTGACGCTTGGGCTCGCGCGAGGGCCTGTTGTCCGTCGGTGACCAGTTGCTCGATCCATGCGGCCACTTCCAGCGGCGTGTACTTCGCGGAGAGCGTCCGACCGGCCAGAGCCGCGACGTACTCGTCGATGCCGTAGAAGGTGGTCGGGTCGAACGGGCTGACGCCACCCCAGTTCGCCGGCGGCTCGGTGTCGCCGGCGTAGTGATCCGAGTGCACGCGCGACGAGATCGGGAGGTTGAGGTAGACCTCCGGCCAGTAGCCGTTGTTGGACCCGCCGACGCCGTGGACCACGGTCACCAGGGGGAGGATCCGGCTGAGCGGACTCAGCGCGTCCTCCACGTCCGCCGCGGCCTCGCCGTACGTCGACCGCAGATGGCGGCGCCACGTCTCGGGCTCGGCATCGGGGTTGTAGAGCAGCCGGCCCCACAAGAGGTAGCCGTAGCGGTATTTGGTCCACTCCCGGTTGCCGGGGAGCTTGAGGTCCTCGCGGACGTACGGATCGCGCCCGCCGACTTCACCACTGCCGTGGCGGCCCTTGAAGAACAGGGGTTCACACAGGTCGACTCCGCGGGATCCACCGAACGTGGACAACCGTCCGTACCCGGCCGCGATCGCGGGATCGCCCCACGCGAGGAGCTTCTGTGTTCCCGGCCAGACCCGGAACATCAGGTCGACCGTCCGGTCCTCGCGCAGGAAGTCGCCGTACCCGTAGCGGGTGAACCGGCGGGAGAACTCGGTGATGCCCTTCATCTCGTGGCCGGCCGGGATCGGCTTGGCGGTCTCCTTGGCCCGGATCGAGGCCTGGTGGTACGGGAGCCCGACGTGCTCGGCCCAGTACTTCGCGGACAGCACCGGGGACAGGTTCGGCAGGTCGACGGCGTCCAGCAGAGCCTGGTCGACACCCTTGGCGTGCATGTCGATCTCGAGCGGCCGGCCGACCGAGTTGGCTCCCTCGAACACCGCGCGCCAGAAGATCTCGTGCTTGTCGTCGGGGATGCCGCCCTCGTAGTGCACCCGGAACGTGAGCCCCTCGATGTCAGGAACGTCGGTGAGCAACCGAGCGATGCCCGCCTTGCAGTACGCCGCGTGGTTCTCCGCGTCGATCCCCGTGATCGGGTATCGGTGCACCGAGTCCCGGCCGTAGTCGTACGCGTGGTTCCACAGACCGAGCTGGAACTTCAGCCCACGCCGCTTGCTCTCGGCGGCGATGAAGCGCAGTGTCTCCAGGTTGCGCTTCTGCTCGTCCGCGTCGACCCCTTCGGCCCGTACGTCGTAGCCGTCGACGTCGAACAGGAACGGATAGGCCAGACAGAGGTAGTTGTCAGTGGCACCACGCCGGTCGGCGCCGTAGTTGTACTGCATGCCGAGCGCCAGGTGGAACCGGTTGAACCGGGACGCGGCCAGCCAGGTCAGGTAGTCGGTCCAGAACTGCTTGTCGTGGAACCAGGGCGTGTCCTCGTCCACGCTGGAGAACGACCGCACCACGCCCCGGACCGGTACGGCGGGCTGCTCGGCGAAAGGCGTCGTACTCGCGAGGTCCTGGCCGGCCGCGACCCGGTCCGCGAGCTCGAGCAGCGCGCACCGGAGGCCCACCTCATCGTTGCTGACGACAACGATGTCGCCGTCGACGCGGAGGACGGCGTACGACTCGGGTACGGCGGCGAGGTCGGCGGCGGGGACCTCGTCCGGGGTGGCCGGCCGGATCACCGGCGCATCGGTGATCCCGTTCGCTGCCAGGGCTTGGGCGAGTTGCTCGGTCGCCCAGGTGACGACGGGGCCGGTGGTGGTCTCAGACATGGGACTCCAATCACTTGCCGTCAAGGGTTTTGCCGGCGTCGGCGATGAACTTCGGTACGCCCTGCTTGATCGAGATCTTCCCGAAGGCGATGTCCTGGCTGGTCTTCAGCAACAGGTCGCCGACGGCGGTCGACGCGGCCGGACTGGCCTGCGGCGGGGCGAAGGCGTTCTTCAGGGCCAGGTCGGTATAGGCAAGCACCTGCTTCTCGCTGGCCGACAGGTCGCTGCCCTTCAGCAGCACGTCCCGGCCGGCCGCCGAGGCGGGCGGTCCGCTGATCAGCCGCAGGGTCTTCGCGGCCTCCTCGCCGTTGGCGAACCAGTTGATGAACCCGGCGGCGTCGTCCGCGCGCTGGCTCTTGGCGTTCAGCGACAGGTAGCTGCTCGGCGCCGGGAACGTTCCGCACTTGCCGTCCTTCGTGTTCCGCGGCGGCAGGGTGATGTCGATGGTGTTCTTGGTCAGGTCCTGGAAACCGCCCTTGAGGTTGGGCGTGTGGATGTGCGCGAGCGCGGCCTGCTTCTTGACCAGCGGGCTGGTCGGCCAGTCGCCGTACTTGGCCTGCGCGGCGATGTCGGCGGGGATCGTGCCGCCGGTCGCCCGCAGCGCGGCCCAGTACTCGAACCACTCGGTCAGCGAGGCCTCGGTGAACGCGAGGGCGCCGTCCCTGTACAGGTCCTCGCCCTTGCCCCGCAGGAAGATCTGCAACGACGCAGTGTCCCCACTGGGGTCTTCCGCGCCGTAGATCTTCTTGCCGGACTTCTGCCGGATCTCGTTGGCCAGGGTCGCGAAGTCGGACCAGGTCCAGGTCTCCTTCGGGTGCTCCAGACCGAGCTTGTCGAGTACGGTCACGTCGTACCCCATGCTGTAGGCACCCATCGCGACCGGGATGCCGAACTGCTCGCCCTTCAACTGGCCCTGGCTGAGCAGGTTCTTGTCGAACGGTTTGGTGTCGATGGTGTCCGGGATGTACTTTTCCAGCGACTGCAGCGCACCGGCCGCGCCGTACTGGCCGATCCGGGCGATGTCGATGTTGATCACGTCCGGCGCGTTGCCGCCGGCCATCTGGGTGGCGAGCTTGTCCCAGTACTCCGCGGTCGCGGTGCCCTCGAAGACCATCTTCACGTCCGGATGGCTCGAGGTGTACTGGTCCGCGAGCTTGCTGCGCAGCCCGAGCTTGGTCGGGTCGCCGTAGCTGCTGAACCGGACCGAGTTCTTCGCGTCCTTGGCCGCGGGGTCGAGGTTGCAGGCCGACAGCAGGGGTGCGAGTACGCCGGCCGCGAGTCCGGCCTGCAGGAAGCGCCGCCGGTTGAGTGGTGTGGTCATGACTGAGGTCCTTTCGGGCTAGCCCTTGAGGCCGGTCGTGGCGATGCCCTCGACGATCCGGCGCTGGGCGAGGAGGAAGACGATGAAGGTCGGCACCAGCGACAGCACCGACATGGCCAGCAGTTGCCCGTACGACGAGTCGCCGGTCGCGTCGACGAAACGCCGCAGGGCGACCGGTACGGTCTCGCTGCTGGGATAGGACAGGTAGATCAGCTGCGCGAAGAAGTCGTTGTAGGTCCAGATGAAGGTGAAGATCATCGTGGTGATCAGCACCGGCCCGGTCAGCGGCAGGATGATGCGGCTGAAGATGCGGACCTTGCCGCAGCCGTCGATCATCGCGGCCTCGTCCAGCGTGCGCGGGATCGTCCGGATGAACTGGACCATCAAGAAGATGAAGAACGCGTCGGTGGCCAGGAACTTCGGCACCACCAGCGGGAGATAGGTGTTCACCCAGCCGAGGTGGAAGAACAGCACGTACTGCGGGATCAGCAGCGCGTGCGCCGGCAACATGATCGAACCGAGCATGATGCCGAAGAACACCTTCTTGCCGCGGAACTCCAGCCGGGCGAACGCGTACGCCGTGAGAGTGCACGCGATCACGTTCCCGGCCACCGCGAGTACGGCGATCAGCAGCGAGTTGACGTAGAACCGGGTGAAGGTCGGATCGGTCGCGGTCCAGCCGGCGATGTAGTTGCGCGGATCCAGCGAACCGGGGAACGGATTGAGCTGGGAGAAGATGTCCTGCTCGTTCTTGAACGATCCGCCGACCATCCAGAGCAGCGGATAGACCATCACCAGGGTTCCGGCGATCAGTGCGAGGTGGGTCAGCCACCGGCGTCCGCGCCGGCGGTCTGCGGGAAGGTGCTGGAGAGTCGTCATCAGCGGTCCTCGTAGTAGACCCAGCGGCGGGCGAGCCCGAAGTTGATCAGCGTGAAGGTGGCGATGATCAGCAGCAGCACCCACGCCATCGCGGACGCGTAGCCCATGTTCAGGTTCGTGAAACCCTGCTGGTACAGGTACAGCGTGTAGAACAACGTGGAGTCCGACGGGCCACCGCTGCCGCCGCTCACGACGTACGCGGGGGTGAAGGCCTGGAAGGCCTGGATGATCTGTAGCACCACGTTGAAGAAGATGATCGGGGTCAGCAGCGGCACCGTGACCGACCAGAACCGCCGCCAGGGATTCGCCCCGTCCACCGAGGCCGCGTCGTACAACTCCTGGGGGATCTGTTTGAGCCCGGCCAGGAAGATCACCATCGGCGAGCCGAACTGCCAGATGTTCAGTAGTACGAGCGTGTAGAGCGCGGTGTCCGGGTTGGAGATCCAGCTGCGGCCGCCGACGCCGAAGAACGCGAGGAAGGCGTTCAGTACGCCGTCGTCGTCGAACAGTTGCCCCCAGATCACCGCGATCGCGACACTGCCACCGAGCAGCGAGGGGATGTAGTAGATCGACCGGTACCACGCCATTCCGCGCAGTGGGCGGTTCAGCATGACCGCGACCGCCAGCGCGAAGCCCAGCTGCAGTGGGACGGTCAGCGCGACGTAGATGAAGGTGACCTTCAACGACTGCAGGTAGCGCGGGTCGTCGGTGAACATCTTCACGTAGTTGCCGAAGCCGTTCCACGCGGGTGGCTGCAGCAGGTTGAACTTGGTGAACGACAGGTACAGCGACCCGATCAGCGGTCCCGCCGTGAGCAGGATCAGCCCGACGAACCACGGGCCCAGGAAGAGATACGCGACCCGATCAGTGCGTCGACGGGGTCTGGGTCGTGCCGCCGGGGGAGGGATCTCAGCTGTCGGTGCGCGGCCCGCCGGAGCAGAGAGCTCGGTTCTCATGCTCATGGTGGCCTCCTTTCAAAGTCCTTCTTCACCGATGTAGAAACCGGCCGGAAAATCGGCCGAAGCCTTCAGTTCGGGTCTCTCGAAGGACTTCGGCCGGTGGGGTTGCGGGCAGGCTGCAATGCCGCAGAGTTACCACTTGGTGGAAGTGATGTTCCGCTACGCGAGAGATTAGGTCGCTCTCGGTAGATGCGCAATACCGGAGTGCATTCGTATTCATGAGCGTGAAACGGGCCTTGGGCGGTGAGTTGGCGCCAAGACGGGTAACGTCCCGCCAATGACGAGCACCACCGGCACGCGATCGTCGTACCTGATGAGGGCCGGGCTGGTCCGCAACGTGCGGTCGGCCGAGCACCTGACCACCTTCGTGGTGTCCGGGGTAGCGACGGTGCTGGTGACCCGCCTGATCCTGAGTCTGAGCGGCTACCCGCAGATCGGCGGGAAGGGCCTGCACATCGCCCACGTGCTCCCGGGCGGACTGTTGATGCTGGTGTCGATCTCGCTGCTGCTCGGGTACGTCGGACCCGTCGTACGTCCCGCGGCCGCACTGGTCGGGGGCGTCGGCTTCGGCCTGTTCATCGACGAGGTGGGCAAGTTCGTCACCTCGGACAACGACTACTTCTACCAACCGACCGCGGCGATCGTGTATGTCGTCTTCGTGCTGATCGTGCTGGCAACCAGGTTCCTCACCACCCGGCGGCCGATCGACGAGCGGGAGCAGCTCGCAAACGTGATCGACCATGCGGTGGAGGGTGTTGCGGGCGGACTGTCCCGGCGGCGGTTGGCGAAGGCCTCGGAGCAACTGCGCCAGGTCAGGCTGGAGGTGGCCGGGCGTCAGGAGACGCGGGCGCTGCTGGCGGCGTGCCCTCCGGACGAGGTTGAGCTGGCCGCTCCGGTGGATATGACGTGGCGGGCGATCCAGCGCGGGTTCGACCGGCTGGCCACGCATCCACTCGCGCCTCGCGTGGCTGTCGTCGTACTGGTGATCCAGGCGATCGGTGCGCCCGTGATCGCGGCCGGGGTGCGGTTCGACAACGGTGTCTTCACCGACTTCGCCGTACTAGGAGTGGCGGCCGGGAGCTTGCTGTCGGCATCCTTCACGGCGCGGGGTGCGTGGCAGCTGCGGAGGAGGAATCGGACCCGGGCGGTCCGGCTGTTCGAGCTGGCGGTGCTGGTGTCGTTGTTGATGACCCAGGTGTTCCAGTTCGCCGGGACGCAGTTCGCGGCGGTGTTCGGGATGCTGCTCGACCTGGTGCTGCTGGGGTTGCTGAAGGCCGAGCGCGACCGGATCCGGCGCAAGGAGACCGAGGCGACCAAGGCTAAGACGCTGCGACTGCCACCGGATCCCGATCAGCCTCCGTTCCCTTTGGATCCGTCGGATCCGGTGTAGCTTTCCAGTTCTCGTGGCGGCCGATCAGCACCGGTGACATGGTCGCGACCAGGTAGACCGCGCCGGCTCCGAGCAGTGCGGGAGCCAGGCCGATCCCGGCGATCGCGGCGCCGGCCAGGACGCCGCCGAGCGGTACGCCGGTCCAGCAGACCGCGTCGGCCAGCGAGTTGACCCGGCCCAGCATCGGCCGGGGGATGCGTTCGATGAAGAGCGCTCCGAGCACGGGGTTGATGAACCCGGCGCCGATACCGCCGATGGCGTAGATGCCCATCACTGCCCAGATCGGAGCGTCGAACGCCATCACGACGAAGCGTGGCGCACCGCAGATCAGGAACGCGAGGGTGAACACCAGCTTGCGTGGGATGCGCTCGCCGACCGCGGACGCGAGCAGCGCGAACAGCGTGGCCGTCACACCGAACGACGTGAGAATCAGGCTGGTATGGCCGGGGCCGAAGCCATGGTCCTTGATCCAAACCGGAAGCAGTACGGCGCCAACGGCCGCGTCGAGCAGGTTGGTCACGGCGATCATCAGCACGAGCGGCATCATCAGCTTGTCCTTGCGCAGGAACTGCCAGCCCTCCAGAAGCCGCCGGCCGTAGCCTTCCTCGGTCTTCGGAGCCTTCTCGTGGTGAGCGGGGATCCAACGGGCAATGAGTACGGCGCAGACCCCGAAGGAGGCGGCGTCGATCCACAGGGCGTTGACCGAACCGACGAGGGTGATCAGGCCGCCGGCCAGTGCGTAGGCGAAGAAGCTGGCCAGGCGCTCCGTCGTACTCTCCAGCCCGGTCACCCGTTCCAGCGGCACCTTGGCCGCTCGGGCGATGTCCGGGACCAGCGTGCCCTTGGCCGCATCGCCCGGTCCTCTGAGTGCTCCCGCGATCGCCACCAGCACGAGCAGGGTGGGGAAGTGCAGCAGGTACAGCGTGTGGAGGAGGGGGATCAATGCGACTACGCCCGTACTCGCGGTGTCGGCGATCACGCTGATCCGGCGAGCGCCCACGCGGTCGATCCACGGTCCGCCGAAGGCCTTGACCAGCACCAGCGGGGTCATCTCCGCGAGAGCCACCATGCCTGTCTTCACCGGGGATCCGGTGGTGATCAGGACGAACCACGGCACTGCGATCGCACTGACCCGGGTCCCGCAGATCGACACGACGTTCGCGACCAGGAACGCCACCAACGGCGCCCGGTACCGCTGCTCGGGCTGCACGGTGCTCTCAGGTTCCATCGCGCTCTCGGGTTGCATCGCGGTCACCTGGTTTCGCGTGGGAAGGCCTGGAGTTGCACGGTGACCTGCTCGGCCCCATCGGGCAGCGGAGCGGTGAGGTCCGCAGTCTTGTACTTCTCCATGACCGCCATGACCTCGCGCATCATCGCCGCCAGCTCCTCCGGCCGCAGGTGGAAGATGAAGTCCGACAGCAGACTCGCTTCCTGCCACTCCGGCGGGAGCGTCTGCATCGCGTCGATGAAGCTGAAGATGTTCTCGGTGTACGTCTGCCCGATGCCGTGCAAGAACCCCAGCGCCAGCTCGGGCTCCTGCTCCAGCAGCTCGGCCGCGTCGAACTCCGTGCCTTGGTGAGCTGCCTTCCACCACCGGTCGCGTGCGTTCCCGCGACTGTCGTCTTCTTCCACCAGGCCCGCGTCAGCGAGCTGCCGGAGGTGATAGCTGGTCGCTCCGGTGTTCACCCCGAGACGCCCGGCCAGGGTGGTGGCGGTCTGCGGACCGTAGATCCGCAGCAGCCCGAGCATCCGGTTCCGCATCGGGTGCGCCAGTGCGCGGACCAGCTCCCGATCCAGCCGCACCGACCGTCCGGCGATCAGCGGCTGGGACACCACTTGGGGCTCGTGCTTCTCGGTCATGGTGCCTAGCGTAGGACTGCAAAGACTCTTTGCAAAGAGATTTTGCAAACATTCTGTGCGATGGGTTGTCCACAGGTTGCGATTCGGTCCGGGGATTGGTGGGGAATCGCGGCATCTTCTCTGTCGACCAGGGACCAACCCCACAGAAACCGGAGATCCGACCATGCTGCGAGTGCTGCTCGACGACGCCGACTACTACGACGTCAACGCCGATCTGCTGACGTTCGACGAGGAGGCGGTGCTGTTCTGGCGCGACGGGGAGGAGGTCGGCCGGCAACGGCAGGCCCGGATCCGGTCGCTCGAGTTCATGGACCCACGTTCGATGACCCGCAAGATCAAGGCCGCCCGCCGGAACCATCCGAACGCGTTCCGCCCGTGGACCTCCGAGGACGACCACACGCTGGGGGAGATGTTCCGTGACGGCGCCACCAAGGACGCGTTGGTCGACGCCCTCGGCCGGCAGGAGGGCGGGATCGCGCACCGGCTCCGGGCCCTCGGGCTGCTCAGCGAGGACCAGAAACTGGTATGAGTCCACCGACCACGGTTACTGCGAATTTCCCCGCCGCGACTCCGCGTCGACGAGACCCTTTTGTGATCGGGTGGAGCGGTCGGAGACAATGGCGCGATGCAGGCAGACGTGCACTCCGATCCGCTCGCCGGCGGCTCGACCCCGGATCCGCAGGGGGAGCCCGGCGCGTGGTCGGTGATCCGTGCGGCGTTGCTGGACCAGACCGGTCTGGTGCGCGCGCTCGCGTCCGGCCGTCGCCGCGGCCTGGAGCCGCCGCACTACGTCCGGACCGAGTTGAGGTACGTCGACCTGAAGGGGCAGCGCCACCTCCAGATCACGGAGTACGACGAACGCCAGGCCCACACCCGCAATGTCACCGGGGCGGACGCGGAGAAGGCGGTCGACGAGCTGATCGACCTGCCGTACGGGTCGTGGCATGTCGAGACGACGACCGAGACGGTGCGGCTGCGGTACACGAAGAAGGGCAAGGAGCTGCTGCAGCGGCAGGAGGACAGCCGCGAGCAGGAGACCGGGCACGACCGCGTGAAGCAGCGGATGCTAGACCCGGCCGCGCCGTTCCTGATCGAGCTCGGGATCAGCGACCACCTGGGCAAGGTGAAGCCGTCACGGCAGTCGAAGTACAAGCAGATCGACGAGTTCTGCAAGCTGCTCGCACCGGCCGTCGACGAGGCGATCGCGGCGGGGCGGATCAAGACCGGGCGGCCGCTGCAGGTGGTCGACCTGGGTTGCGGCAACGCTTACCTGACCCTGGCGGCGTACCACCTGCTGAGCGAGGCTGGGCACGACGTACGGATGACCGGGATCGACCGCACACCGGCCGCTCGGACTCGCAACACACGGGTGGTCGAGGCGCTCGGGTGGCAGGAGCACCTGCGGTTCGTCGACGCGACGATCCAGGATGCGGAGCTCGACGTACGGCCAGACGTCGTACTGGCGCTGCACGCCTGCGACACGGCGACCGACGACGCGCTGGCCCGGGCCGTCGGCTGGGAGGCTCCGCTGGTGCTCGCAGCTCCGTGTTGTCATCACGACATCCAAAAGCAGCTCAAGAGCGTCACACCACCGGCGCCTTATGCGCTGATGACCAGATATGGCATCGTTCGTGAGCGGTTCGCCGACGTCCTGACGGATGCGCTGCGGGCGGCGGTGCTGAGACAGGTGGGCTACCGGGTGGAGGTCGTGCAGTTCGTGGACAGTCAGCACACGCCGCGCAACCTGCTGCTCCGGGCCGCGCGGACCGGGGCCATGCCGACCGACGACCTACGCTCCGAGTACGAGGCGCTGACCGGCGAGTGGCAGGTAACCCCACGCCTGGCCCAACTCCTCCTGGACCCGTCCAATGTGCCTCCAGCTGGGGTGGTGTCGTGAGGGGTCTTCGGACTGCGTTGGCCCTGACCGCCGCGAGCCTGCTGGCTGTGGCGGGAGCCGCGCTTCCCGTGACCGCCTCGGCGGCTGGATCAGCGGCTGACGGTGTAGCGGTTCCGCAGGCGGATCCGACGCCGGCGCCGAAGAAGCTGTTCACCATTCGGGACGAGCGGATCCAGGAGTCCTCGGGGCTGGCGAAGAGCCGCAAGCACGAGAACCTGTGGTGGACGGCGAACGACTCGGGCGACACCGCGAGGGTGTTCGGCATCGACACCACCGGCAAGGTGAAGGTCGAGGTCGGTTTCAAGGCGAAGGTGAAGGACGTCGAGGCGGTCGGCGTCGGCGACGACGGGACGATCTACGTCGCGGACATCGGCGACAACAAGGCCAACCGGGACCAGGTCGAGATCTTCACGATCCCGGAGCCGACAACGCTGCAGGACGAGCCCAACATCAGCTACCACCGGTACGACTTCACCTATCCGGACGGGGCACACGACGCCGAGACGCTGCTGGTCGAGCCCGGGACGAGCCAGTTGTTCATCGTCACCAAGGCGACCAAGGGCACCGGCTCGATCTACGCGGCGCCGCCGGCCCCGTCCCGTGGGGGCACGAACAAGCTCACCAAGCTGGCCACGGCGCCGTCCGGTGTGATCACCGACGGCACGTTCCTGCCGGACGGTCAGCGGGTGGTGCTGCGTACGTACGTCGATGTCGCGACCGTCGCGTGGGGCGAGACCCCGACCGTGGTCGCCCGTGCCGCCGTACCGTTCGGCCAGGGGGAGACCGTTGCCGTCGGCCCCACCGACAGCACCGTCCTGACCGGCAACGAGGGCGCGAACTCGGCCGTCTACCAGGTCCAGATCCCCGCAAAACAAGCCGCCTCGCAACCTCCCGCGAGTACCAGCGCGACGCCCAAACCCACCACCGGAGCCGACACCGCCGGCGACACCAGCAGCGGCAAGAGCCACAACCTCCGCTGGATCATCATCGGCGCCGCCGTCTTCGCCTTCATCATCACCATCCTCACCTTCCCCCCAGGCCGCCGAGAACGCCAAGACCGCCAAGCCGAAAACGCCCGCCTAACCGGCCAATCCCCCCCAACCCCCCACGGCCGCCACCACGCCTAGCCCACCCCCCCGAACGGCAAACAGCCGCCGTCCCGGGGGATCGGCGGCTGTTTGGGGGAAAAGGGTTAGTTGAGGTTGTCGACTACGTAGTCGATGGCTTGGGTTAGTTTCTCGACGTCGTCGGGGTCTACGGCGGGGAACATGGCTACGCGGAGTTGGTTGCGGCCTAGTTTGCGGTAGGGCTCGGTGTCTACGATCCCGTTCGCGCGCAGCGTCTTGGCGACTGCGGCCGCGTCGATGGCGTCGTCCAGGTCAATGGTGCCGATGACGAGCGAGCGGGCGTCCGGGTCCTCGACGTACGGCGTTGCGTAGTCGGACTTCTCGGCCCACGTGTAGAGCCGGTTGCTCGAGTCGGTGGTCCGGCCGACGCTCCACTCCAGCCCGCCCTGGTTGTTGATCCAGTCCGTCTGCTCCGCCATCAGGAACAGCGTCGCCAGCGACGGCGTGTTGTACGTCTGGTTCTTGCTCGAGTTGTCCACCGCGGTCGCCAGATCCAGGAACGCCGGGATCCACCGGCCGGACGCGGTGATCTCCTCGACCCGCGCCAGCGCGGCCGGGCTCATCACCGCGATCCACAGCCCGCCGTCCGACGCGAAGCACTTCTGCGGCGCGAAGTAGTACACGTCGACCTCGTTGATGTCGACCGGCAGACCGCCCGCACCCGACGTCGCGTCGATCGCGACCAGCGCACCCTCGTCGGCGCCCTCGACCCGCTTGACCGGCGCCATCACCCCGGTGGAGGTCTCGTTGTGCGGCCATGCGTACAGGTCCACGCCCGCTTCAGCGACCGCAACCGGCCGCGTCCCCGGGTCAGACTTCACCACGGTCGGGTCGCCGAGGTGCGGCGCCAGCTGAGCAGCCTTGGCGAACTTCGAGGAGAACTCACCGAAGCTCAGGTGCTGGCTCTTCTCCCGGATCAGCCCGAACGTCGCGATGTCCCAGAACGCGGTCGACCCGCCGTTCCCGAGCACCACCTGGTAGCCGTCCGGCAGCTGGAACAGATCGGACACACCCTGCTGCACCCGGCCCACCAGGTTCTTCACCGGCGCCTGACGGTGCGACGTACCGAGCAGCTTGGCGCCCTCGGTCGCCAGCGCGGCCACGGCTTCCGGACGTACCTTCGACGGACCCGCCCCGAAGCGGCCGTCAGCGGGCTTGAGCTCCGCAGGAATCACAATCTCGCTGGTCACCAGCGTGTTCCCTTCGTCGTCTGCGTTTCAGAAAGCCGACGACGCTGTCAGCGCGCTCCATCCTCCCACACCACCCCCAAGCCCTGCCGCAGGGTGTCTCACCACCGGCGCCCGCGGCTACTCGTGCTTGCGGGTGATCGTCTGCAGGCCGGTCAGTACGGCGACCGGTCCGTCCGGCGTGTCCGTCCACTCACCACACTCACCGCCGCCCTCGGCCACGTCGAGCGTCAGCTCCGACCCGTCCATCCGCAGCGCCGGGTGGTAGTACGACGCGACCTTCTCGGCCTCGCCCTCGATGTAGTGACCGATCAACGCCCGCCGGAACCGATCCGTGGTGACGTTCGGGTTGCTGCCATGCACCAGCGCACCATGGAAGAACAGCACGTCTCCCGGCTCCATCACGACCGGTACGGCGGCCTGTGGGTCAGGCAGCGGGACCGTGACATCGGTGAAGCTGACCGTCGTGTCGGCCTTCTCGGTGCACAGGATCGGCCACCGGTGACTCCCGGGCACAACCTCGAGGCACCCGTTGTCCCGATCAACGTGATCGAGCGCCATCCACGCCGCCACGCACGTCCCCGGCTCGGCCTTCAGGTAGAAGTTGTCCTGGTGCAGCGCCTGCCCCCGCGAGCCCGGCGGCTTGAAGTAGATCATCGTCTGCACCGCGTACGGCGACCTGCCGAGCAGAGTCGTCATCACCTGGTCGATGCGCGGGTCGATCATCCACTGCAGCGACGTGTCGTCCCACCGGTGCATCTGCGCCATCCGCGGGTACCGGCGGAGCGGATCACGGTCGTTCCCGTTGTGGCCGGAGAAGTCGTTCTTGTACGAGCCGCGGTTCCGCAGCTCCATGTAGTGCTCCCGCAACCGTTCGGCCTCGTCGGCACTGAACAGCCCTCGCACGAGTGAGTACCCGGTCTGCTCGAACTCGTCCCGGTACGCCGTGGCCTGTCCGTCGATGTTGTATGAAACGCTCATGCACGACTCCTGCGTGTCTGGCTTAGTCTGCCCCTAGGCACTAATTCTCCTGCCCTGGTCACGCGCCAGGCCACGGACGATCGACGCGAGGAGTTGAACTTTTGTCGCATCAGCCCGCCGTCCACGAGCAGCTGGCAATCAGTCTGCACTCGCGGCCCACGTTCTGGCGCTGCGAGCCGAGCTGGTCGTGGACGTCCCGGCCGCTGCGCGACCACCTGCTCTGGTGCGTTCTGGACGGCCGCGGGCTGCTGGAAATGGCCGGGGAGCAGCGCGACCTGCATCCCGGCGTCTGCGCGGTGTTCGCGCCGGGCGATGCGCCGCGAGCGACCCACGATCCGCGTCGCCGGCTGCTTGTCTTCGGCATGCACTTCCAGGTCGAGCCGGCCGGGGTCGCGCCGACGCCGCGCTGGGGCGAGGTGATGGACCGGGAGCTGCTCGGCGTACTCGCGCGGACGTGCGATGCGGCGTACCGGCGGCAGGATGCGCTCGGCCGGCGGCAGGCGGAACTTTGCCTGGAGCAACTGCTTACGGTGATCTGGGACGCGGTGCACAACCCCGGCCGGAGTGTGACCGATGCCGCGGTCGACGACGTGGCGCGGCAGATCCGGCAGGATCCCGGTCGGGAGTGGACGGTGGCCGAGATGGCCCGGCACGCGGTGCTGTCCAGGGCGCAGTTCACCCGGCGCTTCGTCGCGCAGCTCGGCATGTCCCCGGCGCAGTACCTGATCCAGTCCAGGATCGACCGCGCGCATCAGCTCCTGACCGAGAGCGGCATGACGGTCACGCAGACCGCCGCCGCCCTCGGCTACACCGACGTGCCCTACTTCAGCCGCCAGTACAAGCAACGCACCGGCCGCTCACCCAGCCAGGACCGCTGACCCCACCCGCGGGACCGTTAGGCCCAGCCCGGATCCCAGCCTTCGATCGAGGTAGCCGGCCGTGAGCTCGGCCCGGAGTAGATCGCCGACGGACGGATCAGCCGCCCGGTCCGCTTCTGCTCCAGCACATGCGCACTCCACCCGGCGGTCCGGGCGCAGGTGAACATCGAGGTGAACATCGGCGGCGGTACCTCCGCGAAGTCGAGGACGATCGCCGCCCAGAACTCCACGTTGGTCTCGAGCACCCGGTCCGGCCGCCGCTCCCGCAGCTCTGCTAGCGCGGCCTGCTCCAACGCCTCCGCCACCTCATAACGTGGCGCGTCCAGCTCTCTCGCCGTACGACGAAGCACTCGAGCGCGCGGGTCCTCCGCACGATAGACGCGGTGCCCGAAGCCCATCAGGCGCTCGCCCTGGTCCAGCAAGCCCTTCACGTACGCACGGGCGTCGCCGCTCTTCTCCACGCCCTCGATCATCGTCAGCACCCGCGCCGGCGCTCCACCGTGCAACGGACCGGACATCGCACCAACAGCACCGGACAGTGCAGCGGCGACATCAGCACCGGTCGACGCGATCACCCGTGCGGTGAACGTGGATGCGTTCATGCCGTGCTCGGCCGCGGACGTCCAGTACGCGTCAACCGCCTGCACGTGCTTGGGATCCGGCTCACCACGCCACCGGATCATGAACCGTTCGGTGATCGTGGTCGCCTTGTCCACCTCGCGTTGCGGCACCATCGGCTGCCCGGTGCCCCGCGCGGCCTGGGCGACGTACGAGAGCGCCATCACCGCGGCCCGGGACAGGTCGTCACGAGCCTGTACGTCGTCGATGTCGTAGAGCGGCCGCAGACCCCAGGCGGGTGCGAGCATCGCGAGCGCGGACTGTACGTCGACCCGCACGTCGCCGGTGTGGACCGGCAACGGGAACGGCTCGGCCGGCGGCAGGCCCGGGGTGAACGCACCGTCGACCAGCAGGCCCCAGACGTTCTCGAACGGCACCCGGCCGACCAGGTCCTCGATGTCCACGCCGCGGTAGCGCAGCGCCGAACCTTCCTTGTCCGGCTCGGCGATCTGCGTATCGAACGCGACCACGCCTTCCAGCCCGTGCTGCACCTCGGTCCTCGGATCTGACATACGACTCCCTCGTCCTCATGGTCGGTACGCCGAGCCACCAGAGCCCACGTGTACCGCTAGGCGCCCAGGCAGCATAGTTCTCGCCGGTAACCTGCGGACAGATCTGTGACCCGGTCGGCACGTCGCCGCCTGTGTGCGAGGGGTGACCGGCGCGCGCGGGGAGCGGCGGTGGACCGGTCGCGGGTCTACGCTCGACGGCATGGCTACCAAGCCCGTTCCCGTCCTCGGATTCGTGATCGGTGTCATCGCCACGTACGCCGGCATCGTCGGTGCGTCGTACGCGACGATCCGGCTGATGCAGCGCGTGATGGTGTTCCAGAACAACGTCGGCCGGATGCTGCCCTGGCTCGCCTTGTTGCTGGCGATCGCGGTGGTGCTCGGCGTCCTGATGATGGTGCCGGCGATCGGGTCGGGGGTGACGACCGGTGCGGGTGCGTTGCTGACCGTGGTCGGCCTCGCGGTCCTGCTGCTGCCGGTGCGGCAGGCGTTCGACCTCTCCAAGCTCTTCCAGATTCCCGGTACGCGCTACAACGGGTCCTACCTGTTGTTCGACGGGTCGATCGTCCTGTTCGGCGTGATCCTGCTGCTCGTCGGCATCCGCCGCTGGGCCGTCGACGCCAAGGTCTACAAGCTCCTCCGAAGCCAGGGACAAGGCTTGGGACAGTTCCAGGACACCCGCGGCTACCAGTCCACGTTCCCGACCCAGCAGCCGCAGCAGTACGGCGGTTATCCGGGCCAGCAGCAACAACCGCCGTACCCGGGCCAGCAACCACCCCCGGGGCAGCAGCACCCCGGCCAGCAGCCGCCGTACCAGGGCCAGCAGCAGCCGCCCAGATAACTTTCGCCGCAGAGCCCGCATCTGGCTCTGCATGGAAACACTGATCGCCTACACCTTCGCCCGGGACAGTGTCCTGCGGGCCGCCGCGGGCCGGGCCCGCGTGGAGGCGTACTACGGCGACCTCTGGGACCATGAGGCCAAACACCAGGGGTACGACGGCACCTCGATCGGCTTGCACGTCTGGGACAGGTCCGACGGCCACTGCTACTGGCCGTCCTGGCACGACACCGGCGACCTCCGGGTCGGCAGCCTGCACACCCCACTCGGCTACCAGCGAGTGATCGGCGACGTGGCCCCGTACGACGCTCCTAGCCGGCTCGCCAAGGCAGTACGGCGTACGCCGGCGAGCTTTCTCGAACTGGCGCCACCGTTCACCATGGCCGTGGTTGACCCGGCCCAGGAGCGGTTGGAGTTGTTCACCGACTCCATCGGCGTCGGCCGGCTGTTCCAGTTGCGGATCGCCGATGGCTGGGTGTGGAGCAACCGCCCGGTCGCTGCGCTGCTGTTCGCCGGTGTACCCGCCGCAGCGTCGAAGCGCGGGTGGGACTTCGCCGCGGCGTGCGGCTGGTTCATGGACGACAGCACGCCGTACGACGGAGTCCTGGCTGTACCCGGTGCGTCTCACATCGTTGCCGATGGGGGCCGACAGCAACGGACTGTCAGTCGGGTCGAGGCAGCCAGTCTGTGGTCGACCGACAGCACGGACACCGTGGACGAGACCGCCGAAGCACTGCAGGATGTGGCGCGATCAGTGGGACGGCTGTGGCCCGGGCAACCGATCGTCGACCTCAGTGGTGGGAGGGACTCCAGGGTGGTCGCTGCGGCGTTTCTTGCGGCCGGTGTGGATCTCAAGCTCAACAGCTACGACGCCGTACCCGGTGAGCTGGAAGTGGCCGAGTCACTCGTACAGGCGCTCCCGAGCCCGGTCGAGCACGTCGTAACCCGCAGGGCGCCCGGCAAGGCCCCGGTGAAGCCGCAACAGGCCAAACAACAGCCGCCCGAACTGGTGGAGCGCGCACGGCGGTGGCATCGGTACGCGGAAGGGCTGCGGCCGGCCAGCTACCTCTTCCATGCCCCGCCGAAGAACCTCACCACGGTTGCCCATCTCGCGATCGGCGGCGCCGGCGGTGAAGTTGCCCACGGCCACTTCTACCCGTCCGACGTACTGCAACTCGACGCCCTTCCGCTGCCGCAGAAACTCCACGCCTTCGGCAACCGCCTGCAGGCTCGGCTGACGCCAACGGCAGGCCCGGCCGAGCCGGCCCGGGCCGCGGTGGCGGATCAGATCGAGCGAGTACTGCGGACCGCCGTTCACGGTGGAATCGAGAACGCGACGATGCTCGACTATTTCTACGTCGACGAACGCCTGCGCCGGTGGGGTACGACGGGGGAGCGGAGTGGGGTCGTCTCGCCGCTGCTGATCCCGGCGTTCGTCCGGGCCGCGTTCGCCCTCAATCCGGCCCAACGGGTCGACAACGCCTTGCACCGGGAGCTGGTCCGTCGGCTCGTTCCGCAGTGGGCGGACACCCCATTCTTCAAGCCCAGCCAGCCCGCACCGCGACGAGCGTCGACCCGAATCCGCTGCCTCGCAGACGCCCCCGATCGCACACTGATCGAGCAGCTCGTCACCGACGTCGACGGCTTCGATCCGCGCGCACTCAACACCCTGTGGGCCGCGTCGGCAGCCGGCGCGAGCTCAGCCGCCGGCGAGGCAACCCTCCGCCAGGCGCTCTGGCGGGCAACCTTCGCCGACCACCTCGCCGAGGTCAACCAGCACCTGCCCGCCCACACCTTCGGCACGGACAAAGGACGAGTAGAGGCAAGCGCGGCGCCCCAGCCAGCGGCGCCGCGCGCTCCAAAGCTGACCCGGAGGCCGGTCGTGCGTCGGTTCGCGCAGACCCGCCTGTGGCGGGCCTTCCGGCGGAGTGGGATCGGCCGGCGGTGGCGGAGCCTGAGTAAGTAGGCTCGGGGTGTGGATCTTGCGGAGATGCGGCGTACGTACGGGCTCGGAGAGCTGCTCGAGACTCAGGTGGACCCCGATCCGATCGTCCAGTTCCAGACCTGGCTCGCGCAGGCGACCGAGGTCGGCCTGCCTGAGCCCAACGCGATGGTGCTCGCCACCGCGGACGCCGACGGCCGCCCGTCGGCACGGACGGTGCTGCTGAAGCGCATGGACGAACGCGGCCTCGTGTTCTACACGAATCAGCAGTCCCGCAAGGCCGACGACCTCGCCGCGAATCCGCACTGCGCGCTGGTCTTCCCGTGGCACGCGATGGAGCGCCAGGTCCGCGTCGAAGGCACCGTGACGAAGCTCCCCGCCGAAGAGGTCGACGAGTACTTCGCGAGCCGCCCGCGCGGCTCACAGCTCGGCGCCTGGTCCTCGCAGCAGAGCCAGCCGGTCGACTCCCGCGAGGAGCTCGACCTGCAGTACGCGTCGTACGAGCGGCAGTGGCCGGAGGGCACCGAGATCTCCACGCCGCACTTCTGGGGCGGCTATCTGGTCGAGCCGCAGGCGTTCGAGTTCTGGCAGGGCCGCACCGGCCGCCTGCACGACCGTCTGGCCTACCGGCGGACGAGCTCCTCCTGGGAACTGGTCAGACTCCAGCCCTGAGGCTCCTCGCGGAAGCCGTTGCGCTCCCACCACCGCACCAGCGGCCGAGGTGCCCACCAGTTCGCCCGCCCGAGCAGCCGCATCGTGGCCGGCACCAGCAACGCCCGGACGATCGTCGCGTCGAGTGCGATCGCGATCACCAGGCCGACGCCGATCATCTTCACGAACACGATGCCCGAGGTGGAGAACGCCGCCACCACGATGATCAGCAGCAACGCCGCACTGGTGATGATCCCGCCGGTCCGCTGCAGCCCCAGTGCGACCGACTGCGTGTTGTCACCGGTCCGGTCGTACTCCTCCCGGATCCGGCTGAGCAGGAACACCTCGTAGTCCATCGACAGCCCGAACAGTACGGCGAACAGCAGCACCGGGTTGGTCGCGTCGAGGAAACCGGCCGAGGTGAAGTCGAGGAACCCGGACAGATGCCCATCCTGGAAGATCCACACCATCGCCCCGAACGCCGCCGACAGCGACAGCACGTTCATCACCAGCGCCTTGGCCGGCAACACGAACGACCCGAAGGCCATGAACAGCAGGACGAACGTGATCAGCACGATGAACCCGGCCATGTACGGCGCCCTCGCACCGAGCACGTCCAGCAGATCGATCACCCCGGCCGTCTCACCACCGACCTCGACCTGCGTGCCGGCCGGCGGCGTCACCGCACGCACCCCATGGACGACATCCCGAGCAGGCAACTCCTGCGCGGTGAAATGCGTATGCACCACGACCGAGGCGATGCCCTGGGCAACTCCACCGATCCGGACGTTCTCGACATCGTGCAGCTGTCGCAACGTCTCGACGTACGGCGCCAGTGCGGCCGACGGATCGCTCGGCGGTGAGTCGAACCGCACCGCCACGAAGATGTCCGATCCACCTGCGCCGGCGAAGTCCTGCTGCAGGGTCTCGGTCACCGTCCGCGAGGTCGCACCGGCCGGCAAGGCCCGATGGTCGACACCGCCCAATTGCGCCTGCAGGAAGGGAATCCCGAGCACGAGCAGCAGTGGCACCAACACCAACACATACCGCAGCGGTCGCCGCATCACGCTGTGCGCGAGCCGGTACCACGCGCCGTGCTCTGCAACCGCCTTGCGCGCCTTGAAGATCCGCAGCTTGTTCACCCGATGCCCCAGAACAGCAAGCAATGCGGGCAATGCGGTGAGCGCGGCAACCATCGCCACCGCGACCGCAGCGGCACCGCCGTACGCCATCGAGCGCAGGAACATCACCGGGAACAGGACCAGACTGCTGATCGCGACCCCGACCGTGATCCCGGAGAACGCGACCGTCCGCCCGGCCGTCGACATCGTCGTGGTCAGCGCCGCCTCGACATCGTTGCCCTTAGCAAGCTCCTCGCGGAAGCGGGTGACGATGAACAGGGCATAGTCGATCGCGAGTCCGAACCCGATCATCGTGACCAGGTTGATCGAGAAGATCGACACGTCGGTCAGCGCGGCCAGCCCACGCAGCAGCACGAACGCGCCCAGGATCGCGAGCGCCCCGACGAACAGCGGCAACGACGCCGCGACCAGTCCGCCGAACACGATCACCAGCAGCACCAGCACGATCGGTATCGAGATCGTCTCGGCCCGGACGATGTCGTGCTCGGTCTGCGTGTTCACCTCGTCGAAGACCGCGATCTCGCCGCCGACCTTGGCGTCCAGGCCTGGCGGTGCCGTCCGGACCTGGTCGGCGATCTGGTGGAACGTGTCCAGCCGGGCCTCCTGGGTGGCGCCGGCCAGCGTGAGGACGGCGTACGTGCTGTGCTGGTCCTTGGACACGAACACCGGCGACTTGCTGCTCCAGTACGTCGTCGTGCCGGTCACGTCCGCGGACGGCAGCCCGGAGAGATGCTGCTCGACGGACTGCCGGAAGGCCGGATCGGCGACCGTCTGCGAAGGGCTGCGGTAGAGCACGATCACGTCGGTGCCGGTGCGGCCGATGTGCTGCTCGATCGTCGCGACCGCGCGGGCGGCCTCGGTGTCCGGGGCATCGAAACCGCCGTTGGCCAGCGAGCCGAACACGCCGGTGCCCCAGGCCAGCCCGAGCGCGACGAAGATTCCGGTCAGGGCGAGCACCAGCCGGCGGCGCCGATACGTGAAATGGCCGAGCTTCTCGAACACGAAACTCTCCCCCAAGGGCGGTAGATTTGACCGTCAGGCAAGCGTGAACAGCGTTAACTGTTAACGGTGTTAACTCTAAACTCCGTACCTACGGCGATGTCAAGGAGAGTTTTCGGGTGGACCTCGGTGGGACCGGGCGGGACCGGCGGCGAGCGGCGACGCTCGCGGAGATCAAGGCGGCCGCTCGCCGGTTGCTGGTCGACGGTGGCGTGGCCGCGGTCGGCCTGCGGGCGGTCGCGCGCGAACTCGGCCTGACCCCGCCGGCGCTGTACCGGTACTTCCCGAGCCACGAGGCCCTCATCGGTGCCCTGATCGCGGACCTGTACGACGAGCTGACGTCAGCGCTGATGCAGTTGCAGACGACCGACGAATCCCCGGACCTGGGGGAGCGGCTCTACCTGCTCGCCAACGGCCTGCGGAACTGGGGACTGGCCCATCCGGCCGAGTTCGCCCTGCTGTTCGGTACGGCGGTTCCGATGGCCGACGCGGCCGACCACAACGAGACTCCCGGCCATCAGGCGGCGATGCGGTTCGGCAATGTCTTCAAGGAACTGGTCGCGCAGGTCTGGCACTGGAAGCCGTTCCCGTACCCGCCCGACGAACTGCTCGGGGCGGAGCTGATCGCCCAGCTGACGGCGGAGTCCGAGCACTTCCAGGGCATGCCGCCCGGCGCGATCTACCTGTCGCTGACCTACTGGACCAGGCTCTACGGCCTGATCTGCATGGAGGTCTTCGGCCAGCTGCACTGGGTGCTGCCGGATGCCGGCGCGTACTTCGAGGCCCAGCTCCGCGAGATCGGCGAGGCCCTCGGCCTGGACTGTCCTCCGGCCGAGCAATAGGGCCGAGCAGTAGAAAAGCCCGCGGGCGCTTCCAGAGACACGACCGGTGGCCGAACTCAGGGTCAGGCGGACTACCTGACTGCCCGCGGGCCCGGTGGCTGGCGTTGGTTTCGGCCTACCACTTGCCCACTTACTGTGGTTGGCGGTTAGCCCGCCGCCACCTCACGAGTCCGATAGCAATTCATGCGTTGGACCACCTCCCTTCGCGTGTACTCAGAACTTACTGCCGGCCGGATCGTCGTTCAACCACTTTTCAGCGGTGATCAGTTCGCCCAGGGATGAACGACAATCGGGGGCATGATCAGACTTGCCCTCCCGGTACTGCTGCTGTTGATCGGAACCGGCTGGTTCGCGTGGTCGTCGTACCGCCGGGCCGCCCAGGCAGAGCAGGCCCTGGCCGAGGTCAACGCCGAGCATCGGGCGTTGATGCACGAGGTCAGGTCGCTGGAACGGGCGGTCGCGGCTGCCGAGCAGGGCTTGCGTACGCTCAGCTCGCATCCGTCGGTGCCGCGCGACGTCGCGGTCACCGCCGACCTGACTCTCGCCGATGTACGGCGACTGGTGGACCGCAAGGAGCTTGACGAGTAATGGCAAAACTGGGGAACGCCGCTGCCGCGATCAAGCCCAAGGGCGGCGGCAGCACGAAGGCGAAGGTGATCGGGTTCCTGATCCTGGCCGTCATCGTGATCATCGCGCTGTTCAACATCTTCAACTTCGCGAGCACCGACGCGAACCGGATCGGCCTGCACTACGGCGGCGGCGTGATCGAGGACAAGAAGTTCAAGTCGATCATCTCGCCCGGTTCCACGAACAAGCTGATCGGTCCCGGTGACACGGTCTACGACTACCCGATCGACCAGCGCTCGTACATCATCGGCGGCGACGGCGCGGACACCGACGCCGCCGACGAGGTCACCGTGGTCAGCAAGGACAACGTCCGGCTGGGTGTCCGGGTCCAGGTCTACTTCACGCTGAACCGGGACAAGGACGTGATCAAGTCCTTCCACGAGCGGATCGGCCTGAAGACCGACGCCTACACCGAGCGCGGCTGGAACGACATGCTGCAGAGCTACTTCCGGCCGCAGATCGACCGGGCGCTGGCAGCGGTCGCGACCAACTACAACTGGGCCGAGCTGTACAACAACGAGTCGAAGAAGTCGCAGTTCCAGACCGCGGCGTCCACCGAGTTCACCCGGCTGCTGCCGGCCGCGGTCGGTGGTGACTACTTCTGTGGGCCGTCGTACAACGGCTCGAACGCGTGCGGCGAGTTGTCGTTCACGATCCAGAAGCCGACGCCGCTGGACAAGGGCATCATCGACGGCCTGGAGGCCAAGCAGCGGGCCGAGCTGGCCAAGGCAACGCAGGAGCAGAAGAACCAGCAGGTCAACGTCGAACTGCAGTCGGTCAAGCAGCAGGTCGCGATGCTCGGCGCGCAGGGCTACCTGCTGAAAACCGCGATCGAGTCGGGCAAGATCCAGTTCATGGTGATCCCGCAGAACGGCAACGTCAGCATCCCGGTGCCGACCACGCCGTCCACCACGACGGCCCCACCGTCTCGCTGACATGTCCGGGCTTCCGTCGCATCTCGAGTTCGTGCAGGGCGTCGTCCTGCCGAAACCGATCGGCGCGGACCCGGTGCTCGACTTCGTCAACACTCGGTCCGACTGGACCACCCGTGGCCCGGCCCGGACCGAGTGGCTGACGTCGTACGAGGCGTTCCTGATCTGGAACTCGTACGTCGGCCTGTTGCCGCCGGCCACCGTGTTCCGGCTGATCGAGCAGGCCGGCGGCAAGCCCACGGAGGCCGCCCGCCGGCTCGGCGCGACCCTGGAGTTCCGGGTCGACCTGTACGACGTCCTGACCGGTGCGGAGACGTCCTTCGAGGCAGTCGCCCGGGTGATCGAGAAGGCCTCCGGCCGGCGGCGACTGGTGCCGACGGACGAGGGCGCGGGGTGGGAGCTGCCGGAGGATCTGGCCCAGCCACTGGACCACCTCGCGTTGCTGGCGGGTGAGTTGCTGACCGGGCCGTCCCTGGCACACGTCCGCGTGTGCCCGTCCTGTGGCTGGCTCTTCCTCGATCCGCGTGGCCGCCGCCGGTGGTGTTCGATGGCGACGTGTGGCAACCGCGCCAAGGTCCGGGCCCACGCGGCCCGTACGCGCTAGTTGAAGGCTGCTGGGTCGACCATGATCCAGGTGTGCGTGGCCCGGGCGAGCACGCGGCCGTCGGCGTCGTACAGGGTGCTGGCGGTGTAGGTCTTCCGTCCCTCCTCGCCGAGGTACCGGCCGAGTACGACGCATTCCTCGCCGGCCGATGGGCGTGCGTCGACACACGCGGTCAGCTGCCCGAGAACTGACGGCCTGCCCTCGAGGTCGATCGCCCAGCCACCCGGGCAGTCCAGTGCGGACCACAGGTAGATCTCGTCCACCAGCCCATCAGTCGCCAGGTCCGCGGCCGGCTGCCAGACACACGCCGTACGCCCGTCGCCGATCGGACCAGGCCGCAGTTGTAGACCACCTTCGTTGGCCGGCCCACAGACGAAGCAGGTCGGGAACGGGTGGTTGCTGAGCCCCTTGTACGACGCCTCCGCCGCGCGAGCCTCCTCCGGCGATACCGCGTCGACCGTCGCGTCGGCGAGGAAGCCGCTCTCGATCGGCGTCCCGTCCGCGACCAGGGCGTCGCCGTCGGTCAGCCGCGCTCCATCGGCGGCTGCGGCCAGGTCGAGGTCCCGCTCGAGTGGTGGCGGCCTCCGCAAGGTCACCCGGGGCACGAACCCGCTGCCGAGTTGACCGGCCAACGCCGTACCGACGAGGCCGGCGACGTACCCGCCGTTGCCCGATCGTCCCGGCCCCTGGAACCGCCGCTCGACCCGCACCACACTCATGCCCCAAGACCCTAAACCGCTTACGTTCAGTCGTTTGTGTACGCACGCACAGTGAGCAATTGAAAGGGCGGCGACAAGCTGTCCGAATGGACGGCGGTTGCTGGGCAAACGGGTGAAATACACAGGTGTGAGTCCCCATCTCACCGGGAAAGAAGCAGTTTCAGAGAAATCTGAGGAATTCTCGGAGATTACTGCTCCGAGCCCTCCAGTTCAAACGACCGTTTGAACTATGCTGACTGCAGGCTACGGCGAGTGAGCAGGTGGGGTGCCTGAGCGAGCAGTAGCCGGGGGGAAGGAGAACTCTGTGGAAACACCGGTCGAATCGACCAGGGAAAGGCTGCTCAACGTTGCCGAGCAGCGATTCGGAGAAGGGGGTTACGAGGGAACATCGCTGCGCGCCATCACGGTCGCGGCGGCCGCGAACATCGCGGCGGTGAACTACCACTTCGGGTCGAAGGAAGCACTGCTCCGGGCCGCGGTGGCCCGGGCGATGGCGCCGGTCAACACCGAGCGGCGGCGCCGGCTGGACCAGTTGGAAGCTGGCGGATTACCGACGCCGGAGCAGTTGATCCGGGCCTTCATCGAACCCGGATTGGAGTTGGTGCTGCGGCGCGGCGAACGAGGTGCCGTGGTCGCACGTTTCATCGGCCGTATCGCTTTCGATCCGAGCCAGCGGATCCGGGAGCTGTACGCGGCCGAGTCGGACCCGATCGAGAAGCGGTACCTGGCCGCTCTCCAGGCGGCTCTTCCGCGCGCGACGCCGGAAGCGGTCGCGTTCGGCTACGTGAACATGCTCGGCCTGCTGGCCCTGCACCAGTCGCAAGCCCTGTCCCGCGCGCCTGGCGTGACAGAGCCCGAGGATCCCGGCACACTCGCCGAGAACCTGATCGCGTTCCTGGTGGCGGCCTTCGACCGCGGCCTGCGCTCGTAGGTCGTGGCTGGTCCATGACCTGATCCGGAGGCGTCCGAGAACCCGTGGTTCCTGCCCACGGATCCCCGGACGCAACCGAACCAAACGATCGAATGGTCTGGTCACAGTTGTCCGAGGATTGCTCACGGATGTTCGGACTGCCGGGTAACGCTGCATAATGGCGCTCCGTGGAGCCCTGTGAAGTCGTGGTTGCCGTCGATCTCGGTGGAACCCGGATGAAGTGCGGCCTGGTCGCCGCCGACGGTGCCGTGCTGCACCGGGAGACCAGGCCCACTCCCCGGGTTCTGTCCGACAAGAGCGACGGCGGCCGCGCCGTCCTCGACGCGCTGCTGGAAACCGTTGTCGAGCTCGCCCAGAAGGCGAGCGCCGACGGCCATAAGGTCCGTGCCATCGGCGTCGTCGTACCCGGCGTCATCGATGCGGAGACCGGAACTGTCGGCGCCGAGAACCTGGCCTGGGTCGGTACGCCGGTCCTGGCCGAGATCACGGCCGCGGTCGGCAGCGACCTGGCCGGAGTGCCGATCGTGCTCGCCCACGACGTCCGGGCCGGCGGGTACGCCGAGTTCCGTCAGGGCGCCCTGGCCGGCACCACGAACTCGATGTTCCTGCCGCTCGGCACCGGGATCGCCGCCGCGATGATCGTCGACGGCTCCCTGGTCAGCGGTGACGGGTACGCCGGCGAACTCGGTCACTCACGCTTCATCCACGGTGACGCCGCCGAGCTCTGCGCGTGCGGCCAGTGGGGCTGCCTCGAGACCGTCGCCTCGGCCGCCGCCATAGCCCGACGGTACGGCGCTCGCACCGGACGGACCGTGGACGGCGCTCGCGAGGTGCTGGAGCTGCTCGCGGCCGGCGATCCGGATGCTGCACAGGTCTGGGACGACGCGCTCGCCGTACTGGTCGATGCCCTGGTTCTCTACACGACCCTGATCGCACCGACGCGGATCGCGATCGGCGGCGGACTGGTCGGCGCCGGCGAGACCCTGCTACAGCCGCTGCGCGAGGGCGTCCACGCCCGCCTGACTTTCCAGCGCGAGCCGGAGATCGTCGCCGCCGTCCTGGGCGAGGAGGCCGGTTGCCTGGGCGCAGCCCAGATGGCCTGGGACCGCGCCACCGCCGACGAGAAGGGTGAGACGGCATGACGACGTACCGGGTTGGCCGGGTGGTGACGCCGGACGATGTGCTCGAGAACGCCTGGATCCAGGTGGTCGACGAGGACATCCGCGCGTTCGGGCGCCGCTCGGACGGGATGCCCGCGGACGGTCAGCGACCCGAGGACCTGGGCAACGTGACCGTGGTGCCGGGCTTCGTCGACATCCACACCCACGGTGGCGGCGGGTCGTCGTACTCGACCACCGATCCGGAAGAGGCGCGCAAGGTCGCGGCCTTCCATGCCAAGCACGGTACGACGACCACGCTGGCCAGCCTGGTCACGTCGCCGCTTGACGACCTGGTCTCGCAGACGGCCTGTCTCGCCGACCTCGTCACCGACGGCGTGATCGCGGGCGTGCACCTGGAAGGGCCGTTCCTGTCCGAGGCGCGGTGTGGTGCGCACGAGCCCACATTGCTGCGGCCGCCGCTGAAGGACGATGTCGCGAAGGTGCTGAGCGACGCGGTCAAGATGGTGACGATCGCGCCGGAGCTGGAGAACGGTCTGGAGGCGATCCGTCAGGTCGTCGATGCGGGCGCGGTCGCGGCGCTCGGGCACACGGATGCGACGTACGAGCAGATGATCGCGGGTGCGGACGCCGGCGCGACCGTGGCGACGCACCTGTTCAACGGGATGCGGCCGTTCCACCACCGCGACCCGGGTCCGGTCGGTGCGGCGATCAACGACGAGCGGTTGCTGCTCGAGGTGATCAACGACGGACTGCACCTGGATCCGCAGGTCGTCCGGGTCGCCCTCGCGGCCGCCGGCGTCAACCGGATCGCGCTGATCACGGACGCGATGTCGGCCACCGGGATGCCGGACGGGCGCTACAAGCTCGGCGATCTCGAGGTGGACGTCAAGGAGGGTCTGGTGACCCTCGCGCACGGCAAGCACTCGATCGCGGGCAGCACGCTGACGATGGACGTTGCCTACCGCAACGCGGTGACGGCCGGTGTCTCCCTGGTGGACGCGTCGAAGATGGCGTCCACGACCCCGGCCCAGGCCTTCGGCTGGTACGACGTAGGCGCGATCGAGACCGGGAAGCGGGCCGACCTGGTGCTGCTGGACGACGAGTACGTCCTGCAGAAAGTCATGCGAGCCGGGTCGTGGCTGGACTGATCGGAACCGTCACGCTCAATCTCGCGCTGGACGTGACGTACGGGGTCGACAAGCTGGTCGTCGGTGGTAGTCACCGGGTCGGCGAGATGCGTAGCCGGGCCGGCGGTAAGGGTGTCAACGTCGCGCGGGTCGCGGCGACGCTCGGGCATCAGGTGCTCGTGCTCGGGTTCGTCGGTGGGGTCACCGGTGAGCTCGTCGCGGAGGAGTTGTTCGACGCCGGGCTGACCGCGCTGCTGACCCCGATCGCCGGCGAGACCCGCCGTACTGTTGCCATCGTCAACGGTGTGGACGGGGACGCGACGATCTTCAACGAGGCCGGCCCGTTGGTGAGTGCGGACGAGTGGCGCGCGTTCACCGACCGGATGCCGTGGGGCCGGCTGGGCGTGCTCGCCTGCTCGGGCAGTCTCCCGCCGGGGTTGCCGGCCGATGCGTACGCCGATATCGCGGTCCGCGCGCGGCATCACGACGTACTGACTGTGATCGACGCGGGTGGTGAGGCGCTCACCGCTGCTGCGAAGGCTGGCGCGGTGGTGCGGTCGAATGCGGCCGAGTTGCGGGACGCGCTCGGCGATACGGCCGTCGAGGACGGTGCTCGGCAACTGGTCGAGCTTGGCGCGATGGCCGCGGTGATCACCGACGGATCGCGCGGAATGGTTGCGGCTAACAACAAGGGTGTCTGGCGGGCGTTGCCGGTCGAGAAGGTGGCGGGGAATCCTACTGGCGCGGGCGATGCGTGTACGGCGGTGGTCGCCGCGGCGGTCGCGGAATCACCGGAGCCGGACTGGTCCGTCGTACTGAAGTCTGCGGTTGCCGCTTCTGCTGCCGCGGTGCTGACACCCGTTGCCGGAGACATCGATCTCGGCGCCTACCGCCGCTGGCAACCCCAGGTCGTCGTTAACTAGAAGGAGACGTCATGCCGTTGGTATCGGGAGCCGAGGTTGTGTTGGCTGCTGCGAAGGCTGGTCGTGGGGTTGGTGCGTTCAACGTGATCCAGCTCGAGCACGCGACCGCGTTGATCGCCGGCGCCGAGCAGGTCGGTGCGCCGGTGATCCTGCAGATCAGCGAGAACGCGGTGAAGTACCACGGCGCATTGAAGCCGATCGGCGTCGCGACTCTCGCTGCCGCGGCCGCCGCCGCCGTCCCGGTCGTCGTACACCTCGACCACGCGATGGACCGCGACCTCGTCACCGAAGCCGTCTCGCTGGGCTTCACGTCAGTGATGTACGACGCCTCCAAGCTCGAGTACGCCGACAACGTCGCGACCACGACCGAGGTCACCGCCTTCTGCCACGATCACGGCGTCTTCGTCGAGGCCGAGATCGGCGAGGTCGGCGGCAAGGACGGCGTACATGCCCCCGGCGCCCGCACCCGCCCCGACGAGGCCGTCGCCTTCGCCGAGGCGACCGGCGTCGACGCCCTGGCCGTCGCCGTCGGCTCCTCCCACGCGATGACCGAACGCACGGCCCAACTCGACTTCGACCTGATCGCCGACCTCAAGTCCGCCGTCGGAGTTCCGTTGGTCCTGCACGGTTCCTCCGGTGTGGCCGACGCAGATCTGACCCGAGCCGTCGAGTCCGGCATGACCAAGGTCAACATCGCCACCCACCTCAACAACGTCTTCACCGCCTCGGTCCGCCAAACCCTCGCCGACAACCCGAGTCTGGTGGACACGCGCAAGTACCTAGGCCCCGCCCGAGCAGCGGTCGCCGCCGAAGTAGCCCGCCTCCTCACCGTCCTCCAAGCCGTCTGACCCATGCCGCCGTTGGCGCGGAGCCTCGGCATCGGGGACGCGGTCACGATCGGTCTCGGCTCCATGGTCGGCGCGGGGGTCTTCGCCGTCTGGCAGCCGGCCGCGCGAGCAGCCGGCGCGGGACTGCTGATCGGGTTGGTGGTCGCGGCGGTGGTTGCTTATTGCAACGCTGTGTCGTCGGCCCAGCTTGCGGCTGTGTATCCGGTTTCGGGTGGGACTTATGTTTACGGGCGGGAGCGGCTGGGGGAGTGGTGGGGGTTTGCGGCCGGCTGGTGTTTCGTGGTTGGCAAGACGGCGTCGTGTGCGGCGATGGCGCTGACCTTCGCGACCTATGTGCTGCCGGAACACCGCACGCTTCAGCGGCTCCTCGCGCTGGCGGCTGTGATCGCACTTGCCGCGGTCAACTATCGCGGCGTCACCAGAACCGCCCGGCTGACCAGGATCATCGTGTCCTGCACCCTGGCGGTGCTCGCCCTGGTGCTGATCCTGCTCCTCACCGGTGAACCGCACCGCGACCTGCCGGCTCTGACCGGGACCTCGCCGTACGGCGTTCTGCAGTCGGCCGGACTGTTGTTCTTCGCATTCGCGGGCTACGCGCGGATCGCCACCATGGGCGAGGAGGTCCGTGACCCGGCGACCACGATCCCCCGGGCGATCACGATCAGCGTGGTAGTTGCTATTGGCATCTATCTCGCCATCGGCCTCGCCCTGCTGACGATCCTGAATCCGGCGACCGTCACCGCACCGCTGGCTACGGCGGTCGACACGGTCGGCGCGGCCTGGGCGGTGCCGGTGGTCAGGGTCGCCGCCGCGCTGGCGAGTCTCGGCGCGCTGCTCGCCCTGATCGCCGGCATCGGGCGAACGACCCTCGCCATGGCCCGGAACCACGATCTCCCCACCTGGCTGGCGGCAGTCCATCCGCGCTTCCAGGTCCCGCATCACGCGGAGATCGCGCTCGCCGTGGTCGTCGGCGTCCTGGTCCTCACGACCGATCTGCGTGGGGTGATCGGGTTCTCGTCGTTCGGCGTCCTGCTGTACTACGCGATCGCCAACGCCGCCGCGTTCACGCAACCGGCCGATCAACGTCGATGGCCCCGGGTCATCAACGTGATCGGCCTGGCCGGTTGCGTCGTACTCGCGGTCACCCTGCCGTGGATGTCCGCGGTGGTGGCCGCCGTACTGCTCGGCCTCGCCCTGTTCGTCAGGAGAGGTCGCGGCGGATTCGCCAGAAGCTGAAGCCCGTCAGGGCGAAGGCCAGCAGGACGAAGAAGCCGAACTCGCGCCACTGCAGCGCCCAGAAGCGGTCGGCGGTGAAGTACTTGATGTGCTGGCGGTAGCCTTCGTCGGCCAGGCGCTGGAAGCAGGCGGCGGTCTTCGGCGAGGCGGTGCGCGGACCGCTGATCCCTGGCGGAGGTCCGGGCTCGCAGTCGATCATCCAGCTCGGCAGGGTGCTCACCGTCTTGCCGGCCTTGTCGACGGTCTTGTCGGACAACTTCCACGCCCCGACGGCCCCGCTGGCGACCTCGATCGCCTTCACCTGTGGAGGTCTGGTGTCCCCGCTCAACATGAAGCCACGGATGTTGTCGAACGAAACTACGAGGTACTGATCCGTCGGCGCCAGCAGATGCGGGCGGATGAACGTCGGCGTGAGGATCTGCACCAGGATGACCGCGGCCAGGGTGACTGCGAGCGCCACCAAGGTACGGCGTACGAGCAGACCTATCGCGACACCGAGGGCGAACGCGAACGCGGTGTATCCGATCGGGACCAGACCGCGGGCGCCGAAGACCGGTGGGAACATCCGGGGCAGGTACGTGTTCGACTCCTGGCCGGCGTTGATCGCACGGTCGATCGGGCTGGACCACCAGGTCACCGCGAGGCTCATCGCGCCGGTGATCGCGATCGCGGCCAGGCCGGTGACACCGACCTTGGTGGCGAGCCAGCGCCAGCGGGTGATGCTCTGGCTCCACACCAGCCGGTGCGTGCCGGTCTCCAGTTCGCGGGAGATCATCGGTGCGCCCCAGAACGCCCCGATGATCGGCGGTACGGCGTACAACAGCATCTGAGCGACGATGTAGAGCGTCGGGTTGAGGCGCTGCGCCCCGAGGCTCTGGATGAACGAATCCGTCAGTCGTCGATAGTCGTCGGCGAGCCCCGGTCCGGTGATGGCGAGCAGGATCGCGGCGGCGGCGATCACGGCCGCGACGACCAGGAACTGTACGCGGAACTGTCGCCAGGTCAGCCAGATCATCGCTGTACCTCCAGAACGGGACGCTCGGGCTGGGCCGGGGTGTTGCGGCCCATGTAGGCCAGCACCAGGTCTTCGAGCGTGAGTTGGGAGACGTTCCAGGCCGGGTCGAGGATCGGCTTGTCGGTCCGGATCAGGTATGTCGACTGCCGGTCGGTGTGACTCTCGCTCAGCACGTGCTGGTCCCGCGGCAGATCCTTCGAGTCACGCCGCGGTCCGGTCAGCCGGAAGTGCGTCGCGAGCAAGGTGTCGATCTCGCCGCTGACCTGGACCCGCGACTCGACCAGCACGATCAGGAAGTCACAGGCACGCTCGACATCGGAGACGAGGTGCGACGACAGCACGACACTCAGCCCCTGGTCGGCGACTGCCGCCATCAGATCCTGCAGGAACTCGCGCCGGGCCAGCGGATCGAGCGCAGCCACTGGTTCGTCCAGGATCAGCAGCTCGGGCTGCTTGGCCAGGCCGAGGGTGAGCGCGAGCTGCGCCCGCTGACCGCCGGACAGCTTGCCGGCGCGCTGCTTCGGGTCGAGCCGCAGGTTCTGAATCCGCTTCTGGGCCAGGGAATCGTCCCAAGCCGGGTTGAGCCGGGCGCCGAGCTTCAGGTGGTCGGCGACACTCAACCGCTGGTACGTCGGAGTGTCCTGAGCGACGTACCCGACTTTGGCCTGGTGCGTCCCGGCCGGATCACCCAGCACCTCGACGGAACCCGTGGTCGGGTTGAGCATTCCGACCGCCATGTTGAGCAGCGTGCTCTTACCTGCACCGTTGGGCCCGACCAGCCCCACCACATGCCCGGCCGGAACCTCGAGATCACAATCGGTCAGCGCCCACCGCCGCCCGTACTTCTTCCCCAGACCCTGGGCCCGCAGCACCGCGCTCATGCTATGTCCTCCTCAGAGGCGGTCCGAAAAGTTGTAAGAAACAACGCCTCGATGCTCTCGTCGTCGAGGCCGGCCTTGCGGGCCTTGGCCAGCCACCGGCGCAGGTCCTGGCGCAGGGGTCCGTGCGCGGCGAGCGAGTGGTCGGTCAGGGTCCGGGTGACGAACGTGCCGCGTCCCGGCCGGGCCTGCACCAGACCTTCGTGCTCGAGCTCGCGGTAGGCCTTGAGCACGGTGTTCGGGTTGATCGCCAGCGCCGCGACCACGTCCTTCACGGTCGGCAGCTGGTCCCCCTCCCGCAGCAGGCCGAGCCGCAGCGCGTTCCGCACCTGCTGGACGATCTGCTGGTACGGCGACACCCCCGACCGGCCGTCCAGATGGAACTCGATCATCTCAACCCCATTCATCTAGTTACCTAGTACTATAGGGGTGTGGTCCGATCGATCGTCAAGAGCGGACGTGCGGGTCCGGGTCAGCGGATCGCGTCGTACCTCCGCAGCGCCTCGCGACGGGCCTCGGCGTGGTCGACGACCGGCTCCGGATAGCCGTCGGCGCCGCCGTTTTTCCAGGGCTCATGGGCGTTCTTGCCGTCGAGGTGCCGCAGTTCGGGCACCCAGCGGCGGACGTACTCGCCGTCCGGGTCGAACTTCAGGCCCTGGCCGACCGGGTTGAAGATCCGGAAGTACGGCGCCGCGTCCGCACCGCAACCGGCCACCCACTGCCAGTTCAGCGAGTTCGAGGCCAGATCGCCGTCCCGCAACGACTGCATGAACCAGCGTGCGCCGTACTTCCAGTGCACATGAAGGTCCTTGACCAGGAACGACGCGACCACCATCCGCACCCGGTTGTGCACGAACCCGCTCTCCGCCAGCTGCCGCATCCCGGCGTCGACGAACGGGTACCCGGTCCGGCCCTCCTTCCAGGCGTCGAACAGCGCGCCCGGCTCGTCGTACTGCATCCGCTCGAATTCCGGCCGCAGCGGCTTCCACGCGGCCTGGGGATTGCGGGCCAGCAGGTCGGCGCAGAAGTCCCGCCAGGCGAGCTGGCGTCGATACGCCTCCGCTCCGGCACTGCGTTTACGGGCCAGGTCGGCGAGCATCGTCCGCGGGTGCAGTTCGCCGTACTTGAGGGGGATCGACATCCGCGACGTACTGTCGAGATCCGGTCGATTCCGCTCGTCGTCGTACCGAGCCACGTCATCCAGGTACGCACGCCAGTTGTCGAGCGCAGCCTGCTCACCCGCATCATCCGCGGCGCCGTCCGGAAGCTCGTCGCCCTTCACGCTTAGCCACTTGACCTGCTCCGGCGGTTCGCACGGCTGACGCCAGCCGTGCTCGAGCCAGGCGCGGAAGTACGGCGTGAACACCTGATAGGGCCGGCCTTGCTGATTCATGATCCGCCCGGGCGCGATCGCGTACGGCGACCCCGTCACCACCAGCGGACACTTCAATGAGCCTTCAACTTCTCCGTCCCGGGTCTGCCCGTAAGGGCCGTGATCCGCGCCGATGTGCACACTGCGCGCACCGATCTCCTCGGCCACAGCCGGGATCACCTGCGCCGGATCGCCCCGCCGTACGACGAGATTGCCGCCCATCGCCTTGGACAGGCTGCGCAGGGAGGCAGCCAGGTGCGTACGCCGTGCAGCGCCGGAGCGCTCCCATAACAAGGGATCCAGGACGAAGATGCCGAGGACCTGCCCGTCACCCGCCGCCACCGCGTCGAGGAGGGCCGGGTTGTCGCCCAGTCGTAGATCCCGTCGAAACCACATCACCGCTGTCACGTCTCGCATCTTCTGCCAGTACCCACCTGCGATTGGGTGAGGCTTGCCTACATAGGTGAGAATGGTTGTCGTGAGCGAGCTGATCGATACCACCGAGATGTATCTGCGGACCGTCTACGAGTTGGAAGAAGAAGGAATCCTTCCGCTCCGGGCGCGGATCGCCGAGCGTTTGCACCAATCCGGACCGACGGTCAGCCAGACGGTCGCGCGGATGGAGCGGGACGGCTTGATCAAGGTGGAGGGCGACCGGCACCTCGAGCTCACCGATGTCGGCCGCAAGCAGGCGGTCCGGGTGATGCGTAAGCACCGGCTGGCCGAGCGACTGCTCGTCGACGTGATCGGGCTGGAGTGGGAGGACGTGCACGCGGAGGCCTGCCGCTGGGAGCACGTGATGAGCGACGCGGTCGAGCTGCGGCTGCTGAAGATCCTCGACAACCCGACCGAGTCGCCGTACGGGAACCCGATCCCGGGCCTGGAGGAGCTGCAGACCAGCGGGATCGCGAGTGGGATCGAGGACTTCCGGATCGGCGTGGAGCCGCTGGACAAGGTGCTCGACCAGGCCACCGGCGAGAGCGTGCGGGTGCTGGTCCGGCGGATCGCCGAGCCGGTGCAGACCGACGACGGCGCGATGGCGGTGCTGCGCAAGGCCGGTGCGCTGCCGGGCCGCGAGGTCGACTCGATGCTGGACTCCGAAGGCGTGCTGGTCGGCAGCCGTGAAGCCGGCGGCGTGATCAGCGACGAGACCGCCGGCCACATCTTCGTCAGCCTCGTCTGAGGAGTTCAAAGGTCTGTTAACGCGCAGCGCTCGATGAGGTACTGGGCGTGCATGCGCGGTAGCGTCTAGCCGCGATGTCTGAGAACCCGATCGACTGGCCGGAGTATCTGCGGGAGTTCCACACCGCGACTCCGGGTAGCACCGAAGCCCTCCTGTCCAGGGCGGTAGCCGGCGACCACACGCCGTACCGCTGGCTCGTCCGCGCTGTCTCCGGCGAGGCCCGCCGGGTCCTTGACCTGGCCTGTGGGAACGGGCCGGTCTCGCGCGAGCTGTACGGCCGCTGGGTGGTGGGCGTCGACAACAACCCGGCCCAGCTCGCCGGTGCGCCGGGGCCGCGGGTGCAGGCGGACGCACTGCATCTGCCGTTCGCCAACGAGGTCTTCGACGTCGTCACCTGCTCGATGGGCCTGATGGTCCTGCAGCCGCTGCCCGAGGTCCTGGCCGAGGCTGGGCGGGTGCTGCGGCGAGGCGGCGTACTGGCCGCGATCGTGCCCGCGGTGCGGCCGCTGCGACGCGGTGACATCCGCACGCTGAGCGGTCTGACCACGCGGCTGCGGTCGACTCCGCAGTTCCCGGCCGGCGGCGAGATCACCGAGCTCAAGGACCAGCTGCGTCACGCCGGTTTCGACGTGATGGAGAGCCAGCGCGAGCGGTACGTGTACACGATCCACGGCCCCGACGACGCGCAGCGGCTGGTCAACGCGCTCTACCTGCCCGGTACGCCGGACGTCCGCCGCGACACCGCCGCCGGGTGGCTCGCGGACCGGGCCGAGTCCAAGGACGGACTCGAGGTGGCGATCCCGATCCGCCGCATCACCGCGATGCGCACCAAGCTCGCCCTGACCGGTACCTGAGCAACCCCGGGCGCATCCCCCGCACGGTCTGTACGGTGTGGCTGTGGGTGCGCTGAACTGGTCAGTCCGGACCGTCGATCGGGCGCTCGACGGTGAGACGGTCTACCGCGAGCTGCTGGCGGCTGAGCCGGTCGCGTTCTGGCTGGACGGCAGCCTGACGGACCGCGCGATCCGCCGCGTCTCCGTCCTCGGTACGACGCTCGGTCCGTCGGCGGAGATCGTCGTACGCGATGTTGGTGACGGTGATGTGTTTGCCGAGCTGAACGGACTGCTGACCGAGCGGGTGGGCGAGCCGCCGGCTGAGCTGGACGGGTTGTTCAACGGCGGCTATGTCGGGTACTTCGGCTACGAGTTGAAGGCGGTGACCGGGGGAGCGGTGGCGCATGAGTCGCCGACGCCGGACGCGTTGTGGATCTGGGCGAACCGGTTCATCGTCATCGATCACGATCGCGAGCTCACGTACTTCGTGACGGTCGACGAAGCCGGTGTGGGTGACGACTGGCTGGACCGGGCGGTGCAGTCCGCGTCCGACTGGTGGATGGGACGGGTCGACGTACCCGCGATCGCCCGGTTGGATCTCGAGGCGCATCTCGAGCAGGACCGGGCGACGTACCTGGCCGGGATCGACGCCTGCCGGGTCGCCCTCGAGGCGGGCGAGACGTACGAGGTCTGCCTGACGAACCGGGTCCGGCTGCCGGCCGTCCCCGACCCGTTCGAGTTCTTCCGCTGGCAACGCGCGACGAACCCAGCGCCGTACGCCGCCTTCTTGCGGTACGGCGATCTCGCGATCGCGAGCTCATCTCCGGAACGGTTCCTGACCGTGGATGCGGACGGATGGGCCGAGTGCCGCCCGATCAAGGGGACCGCGCCACGGGACGCCGATCCGGATCAGGACCAGCTGGCGGCGAAGGCGCTGGCCGAGGACGAGAAGACCCGCGCCGAGAACCTGATGATCGTCGACCTGATCCGCAACGACCTCGGCCGGGTGAGCGAACCGGGGACGGTCCACGTTCCGCAGCTGATGCAGGTCGAGAGCTACCGGACCGTGCATCAGCTGGTCACCACGGTTCGAGGCCGGCTGCGCTCCGGCGTGTCCGCGGTCGACGCGGTCCGGGCGTGCTTCCCGCCGGGGTCGATGACGGGTGCGCCGAAGATCCGCACGATGGAGATCCTGGACTCGTTGGAGTGGAGTGCCCGCGGGGTGTACTCGGGCGCGCTCGGCTACCTGACCTTGGACGGCCGCGCGGACCTCAGCGTGGTGATCCGTACGGCGGTCCTCACCCCGGACGGGACCGTGATCGGTGCAGGGGGTGCGATCGTGCTCGACTCCGAGCCGGTCGCGGAGTACGACGAAATGGTGCTGAAGGCAACGGCAGCCGTCGGCGGGAACGCCGCGGCCGAAGGGTGGGGGAGATGAGTGAGCTGCAGGTCGCGGATTCCTTCCTGGTTGCGAACGGCAAGGTTCGGGGGATCGAGCTGCACCGGGACCGGTTCGTCGGATCGTGTGCTGCGGTAGGGGTTTCGGCCGCGGGCTTCTGGTCCGAGCAGGCCGGGCGACTGCCTGGTTTCGGCCGCTGGTTCCCGCGGTTCGAGCTGCGGATGTCGGGTGAGCTGGCGGTCCAGCTCCGCCCCGCACCTCCGATCGGCGGCCGCGTCCGCGTCGCCGTCCACGAAGGTCCGGACCCGCGGACCGCACCACGAACCAAAGGCCCCGACCTCGAACTCCTCGGCAAGCTGAAGGACTCCGCACCGCACCGGGCCGACGAGATCCTCCTGCTCGACCAGGACGGCACTGTGCTCGAGGCGGCGTACTCCGCCCTCGCGTGGTGGGAGGACGACACTCTCTGCTTCCCTCCCTCCGACCGCCCGCTCCTGCCGTCCGTCACCGCCCAACTCCTCCGCCGGATCGCCACCAGCCAAGGCGTCCCGGTCGCCGAGCACGCTGTCACCCCCGCTGACCTCGAGGCCAGCACGGAAGCCTGGCTGGTCAATGCCCTGCATGGCATCCGCCCCATCCACGCCTGGTCCGACTCCCCGATCGACCCGCTGCCCAACTCCCAGGCCGCCACCTGGCAGTCCCGGTTGGAGTCGCTGGCCGCTCCACTCTGAGGCGTCTTGTAAAACTGATATCACTTTGCTACCTTTTAGCTATTCGAGAGGAGCAGGGTGATGACTGACGTGGATATTGCGGTGGAGATGCCGGCGCCGAAGGTGACCGAGCGGGTGGCGTGGCAGATCAACGGGTGGCCGGTGGTCCTCGTGGTGCTGATCCTGCTGGTGGCAGGGGTCGTGCAGTTCTCCGTCGGCGCCTCGAACGATTCGGGCGGGATGATCGTGCTCGGGATCGTGCTGTTCGTGGCCGGCGTCATCCTGGCCGCCGGACTGACGCCGGTGTCGCCCGGCCGGGCCCGGGTGCTGCAGATCCTCGGGCGGTACGCCGGGACCATCCGCACCGACGGGCTGCGCTGGGTGAACCCGATCGCCACCCGCAAAGAGGTCTCGACCCGGATCCGCAACCACGAGACGGCCGTTGCCAAGGTCAACGATGCCGACGGCAACCCGATCGAGATCGCCGCGGTGGTGGTCTGGCAGGTCGAGGACACCGCGCAGGCGATGTTCGAGGTGGACGACTTCGTCGAGTTCGTCGCGATCCAGACCGAGACCGCGGTCCGTCACATCGCGAACAGCTATCCGTACGACGTCCACACCGACGACGGCGTGCTGTCGCTGCGGGACAGCACCGACGAGATCACCGAGACGCTGTCGACCGAGATCGGCGCCCGGGTGCACGCGGCCGGCGTGCACGTGATCGAGTCCCGCATCACTCACCTCGCGTACGCCCCGGAGATCGCCCAGGCGATGCTGCGCCGCCAGCAGGCGGGTGCGGTCGTGGCGGCCCGGCAACGGATCGTCGAAGGCGCGGTCGGCATGGTCGAGCTCGCGCTGGACCGGCTGTCCGAGCATGACGTGGTCGAGCTCGACGAGGAGCGGAAGGCGACCATGGTCAGCAACCTGTTGGTCGTGCTCTGCGGCGATCGAGACGCTCAGCCGGTGGTCAACGCCGGCTCGCTCTACCAGTGAGCGGCTGTCGTGGCCGTCGAACGCAAGAAGATCCTGCTCCGGCTGGATCCCGTGGTGCACGATGCGCTGGCCCGGTGGGCGAGCGACGACCTCCGGAGCACCAACGCCCAGATCGAGTTCCTGCTCCGGCGGGCGCTGGCTGACGCCGGCCGCCTGCCGTCAGGGGTCGGCAAGCAACGCCGCCCGGGCCGTCCGGCCAAGGAGGAAGACGATGAGTAGGACTGTGGTGACCCCGCTGCGACGGCAGCGAAAGACAGTTGTTGCTTTAGGCAACTCCAAGGTTCCGGACTCGTTGGCTGCAAGGCTTTTCCTGGTGGCCTACGACCCGGAGCGAGGCCGGCTGACGAATCGTTCCAAGCTCGGCAAGCTGTTGCGGGCGGCCGCGCTGACCGACCTGCAGCTGCTCGGGAACCTGGCCGACGACAACGGCCGGGTGCGGCGGACGAAGGCGCCCGAGCCGTCGGACCCGGTGCTCGTCGCAGTCCTGACCGACATCGGCTCGGTCGGTCCCCGGAAGTGGCGGACGTGGGTCGACCGGCATCAACGGGCGATGGTGCGCGACGTCCGGGCCGAGCTCGAGCGGTCGCGGCTGATCCGGGTCGAGCCGCACCGCTTTCTCGGTGTGTTCCCGGCCGACCGCATCTATCTGCGCCAACCGCTCGTACGTCGTCAGATCCTGCAGAGCGCCCACGACACCCTCCGGCCGTCGCGCCTGGTCTCCCGGGTCGACCTCCGCGACTCGGCGATCGTCGTACTGGCGTCCACCGCTGACCTGCGTACGGTCGTCACCCGGGAGCAGCGCGGCCGCCACAAGGACCGGCTGGCGCAGCTCGCCGTCCGGGTGGGTCCCGTCGTACCGGCGTTGAAGAAGTCGCTGCAGCAGTCGTCCTCGGCTGGAGGCTGACGCGAGCGGGTGCTATGGTTCGTTACTCAAGTAACTAACCCATGAACCGGCGACCAGGAGAGGGGGCCGTGGTGTTCGACGATCGGAGCCCGATCTACCTGCAGATCGCGGAGCAGATCAAGAACGACATCGTCAGCGGCGCCCTCGCCGAGGACGAGCAGGTGATGTCGACCAATCAGTACGCCGCCTTCTACCGGATCAACCCGGCGACCGCGGCCAAGGGATTCGCGCAGCTGGTCGACGAAGGCGTGCTGTACAAGAAGCGCGGGATCGGCATGTTCGTCAGCCCGAACGCCCGCGACCTGCTCCGCACCGGCCGGCAGGACTCGTTCTTCGCCGACGTGGTCGACCCGATGATCCGCGAAGCCAAAGCCATCGGCGTCCCCCTGAAAGACATCGTCCAGCACATCCGCAGTGAAGGTCGTGTCTGGTGACCCCGCGGCTACTGCGCGGCACTCGGCACGGCGCCTCGCCGCACTGGAGCAAAGGCCACGATAAAAAAGCATCGAGGCCTTCACTCCAGCACGCCGATGCACCGCACCGAGCACCTGCTCGCTACGCCGCGGGATCACCAGACACGACCTACGGAGAAGCCTGATGACCACCGCCCTGACTGTCCGAACGGAGGACCTCTCCGTCAGCTTTGCCGGGGTGCCGGCGCTGGATCGGCTCGATCTGCGGTTGGCGCCGGGGAAGATTCATGGCCTGCTGGGTCGGAACGGGTCCGGTAAGAGCACGCTGGCTGCGACTCTGGCGGGTTTTCGGCGGCCGGATGAAGGTCGGGTGCTGATCGAGGGTGGCGATCTCGGAGCGGCGCTGGAGCCGTACGAGAACGCGGTGGTGACGAGCCGGATCTGCTTGATCCGCGAGTCCGGCGACCTGGTCGAGCAGGCGCTGGTCCGCAACGTGATCCAGCTCGCCGGGGGACTGCGTCCGTACTGGGACGACGAGCTCGCGGGCAGCCTGCTGGACCGCTTCGAGGTCCCGCTGAACAAGAAGATCCAGAAGCTCTCCCGCGGTAAGAAGTCCGCGCTCGGGGTCGTGCTCGGCCTCGCCAGCCGCGCGCCGCTGACGATCTTCGACGAGACCTACCTGGGCATGGACGTCCCGTCCCGCACCGCGTTCTACGACGCCCTGCTCGCCGACTACACCGAGGTGCCGCGCACGATCGTGCTCTCCACCCATCTGGTCAGCGAAGTCAGCGCGATGCTCGAGGAGGTCGTCATCCTCGACAACGGCCGACTCGTCACCCAGTCGCCGGTCGACGCACTGCGCGGCCGCGGGGCCTCGGTCGTCGGCCCGGCCGCGGCGGTCGACGCGTTCACGGCCGGCTTCACGGTCCTCGCGGAGCAGCGGCTCGGCGGCACCAAGTCCACCACCGTCCTCGGCGACCTCGACCCCACCCTCGTGGCGCAGGCGACCTCTGCCGGCCTGGAGATCGGTCCGGTCGGCCTGCAGGAGCTGTTCGTCCATCTCACCGCCCCCACCGGAGTTCACTCATGACCACGGCAGTGGAGAACCGTACGGCGACCGCAGTACCGACGGCGTCGCTGCCGCGTGAAGTGACCAACCTGCAGCGGTTGCGGCAGGTGCTGTTGGCCATGGTGATCGGGCTTCGGCAGATGCTCGTCGGCTACTGGCTCGTGATGGTGGTCGCGTTCCTTGCCGGCGGGATCGTCATCCAGGTCGTGACCGGCACCGTCGAACACAGCGTGTGGGACTACGGCACCCAGTCGCCGAAGTACTTCTCGATGGCGATCGGCATCACCATCACCCCGGCGTACTTCGCCCTGCTCGTCGCGCAGGGGGTCACCCGGCGGATGATGTCTGTTGCCGCGAGCATCTATCTCATCGGTGCCGCGGCCGCGACCGCGCTGTTGTGGGTCGTGGTCTATCAGATCGAGCATTTGCTCTACTCCTGGCAGGACTGGCCGCAAACGTTCACCAATACGCACCTGTTCACCAGCACGTCGCAGGTCGGCCTGATCTTCGCCGAGTTCTTCCTGCTGATCCTGTCGCACGAGGTGGCCGGTTGGTTGCTCGGCATCACCTTCGCGCGGTTCGGCTTCTGGCGCGGCGTCCTGCTGCTGCCGGTGTCGTTGCTCCCGGCCGCGGCCACCGAGTTCCTACTTGTTGCGCAATGGCTCGCCGCCGCCCTGACAGGTGCCGGCTATCACCGTCCGCCACTGGCTGTCGGCGTACCGTCGGTGCTCGTCGTCAGTGCTCTCGGTCTGTACGTCGGCTATCTCTTGCTGCGACCGATGGCACTCAAACCAGCCAAGGGCTGAGACGATGTTATGCACAGGGGGTGTGCATAACATCGACGATTCCTGTGGATGGTTGCGTGTTCACTGTGGACGACACGCTCGGAGTCCCGAAGTGGCCAAAACTGTTGTCTGGAAAGGGTTGTGCGCGACCTACCCACGGCGGTAGAAATGTCGACACGCTACTTCTGAAAGAGAGTGGCGGGTCGAACGGAAACCGAGGACCCAAGCGGTGGGGATCCCCACCGAGGTAGACCGGTGACGGGGTCTGCCGGCACTACGGATCCGTTCGGGAAGCTGGAGACGTCACCTTCCTTCAGCTAGTGCGGGGCCCCTCCGACTCATACTCGGAGGGGCCCCGCCTCACGTTTCCTAACGAAACCTAGAGGTGTCGATAACACCCCGCAACGTGTCGGCGTGCCGTCTTTCGGTCTCCGGGCACGACGCCGGGCGAACTCCGGGCAGACGAAAGCCGGCCGGTGCACAGGACGGTTGTGCGCCGGCCGGCGATCCGGGGCCGTGGCGTTGCGCCTGGTCAGCCACGACCCCGGGGTCTCTTCTCAGCTGAGCGTGATCTTCAGTGCCGTCGACGTTCCGCGCGCCGGCACCCGCACCTCCACGCCACGAGTCGTCGAGACCAGCTTGTACGACGCCGACCGGCCGTCGATCGTCACACTCTTCACCTTGGCTCCGGTCGGCAGGACGGCACCGACGGTGACCGTTGCCCCGACGCCCTTGACCTTCACATCGGTCCGCAACTCCTTACCTGCAAGGCGTGCGGAGACATCGATCGAGCCGTGACCGACCTGGATGTTGCTACCAGCCACCTTCTGCTGGCCCTCCGGCATTTGCGGGACCACCGCGACCCGGCCGTGGCCGAGATCGGGGTCGACACCGAGCTGCTGGTGGACGACCGGCCAGAGGATGCCGTACGCACCCCACGCCTGCAGCGCCATCGAGCGGTCGTAGAACGGCCGGCCGATGTTCGCCGCCGAGTCCGGCGAGGGAGCGATCTCCGGCATCGCGCCCGGCGTCTCCCACACGTTCGGGTCGAGCTGGATCCGCGCGTTGCCCGTCGTGTAGACCTGCTGCTGGTTCTTGCCGAGCCGGCCGAAGTTGCCCTCGGCCACCGCCATGATCGACGTGTTCAGGCCGAAGATGCTGCGCTCGCTCTTCACCTGCGAGACCACCGGGTCACACGAGTCGCCCGGGTTGCCGGCCGGATCCGAGGTCGGGCCGGTGCCGGTGTGGTAGAGACCGAATTCTCCTGTGTAGCAAGAGGTTTCGCGCTGGTCGAGGGCAGTCTTGGCATGCTCGGCGGACGCGAGCGGCGCACTCGGCTGGCCGGGTCGGGTCAGCACGGCCTCCATCGGGGTGACGCCGATCCAGTGCCGCTGGAAGATCGGCGTGTTGTCGTTCGCCGGGTCGGTGGGGTTGTCGACAGAGTCGGCGTACCCCATCGCCTGCGGGACCCACCACTGCGCCTCGAAGCGGGACTCGAGGTCCTTCGCGCGGGTGGTCGCCCACTGCTGGACCTTGCTGTCGTGCTTGGACGCGGCCAGGTCGGCGAGGTCGCGAAGCCCACGGGCGAGGTAGACGGTGGAGTCGAGTTTCTCTACGCCCATCCCGGCGCGCTCGACGTTCGCGAGACCCTCCGGCCAGCCGTCGCTGTCCTTGTCCAGTTCGCGGTAGACGTACTGCAGGTTGCGGACACTGAAGTCGTACATCTCGTCGCGGAACCGGTTGTCACCGGTCCAGCGCCACAGCAGCGCGACCGTGCTCGGGAACTTCACCGTCTCGTCGGTGTTGCCCGCGCTCTGGTTGGAGCCGAAGTACACGTCACCGGTCGGCGTCACTTCGTGCGCGACCTTGCCGCTGCGGTTGTTCAGGATGTCGCTGACATTGCGCAGTGCACGCAGGTGCTGCTTCACGGTGTCGAACTGGCCGGCGGCAACTGCGGCGTACGAGGTGTACTCACCGTCGGTTGCGAACAGCCACGGGTAGTCCGGGAAGCCGGCGCCGAACCAGCGGGCGGTGTCGATCGTCCCGACCGGTGCCGGATAGTCCTTGCCCTCGTTGACGTCCCGGATCTTCAGGTCGTGCGACTCCTGGACGGAGTCGGCCAGGTTCTGCTTGCTCCACTCGACGCTCTGCTGCAGCAGGCGATCACCAGGAAGGTCCACGTCAGACATCTTGTCGATCTGCTTGCGCTCGGAAGCCTTTGCCTTAAGCAACTTGTCCGGGTTGCTCAGCGCCTTGCCGTACTCGCGCTGTGCCGCGGAGGTGCCCTGGTCGGAGCCGGCCACCGCGAACCAGATCGTCTTCTCCTTGCCGGCGGCCAGGTTGACGCTGTAGCTGAGCTGCCCGCCCGTGCCTTTCCCGAACAGCGAGTCGTCACACCGGGCCGGCGTCGTACCGTCGGCCGAGCAGATCACCGCGGGATCCTGCGGACCGCGGTGGTTCGGGCCGAGCGCGTGGTCCGTCGGACGCAGGGACGATCCGACGAACGCGGCGTAGTCGTGAGCGGTCGCGTTCGGGTACGACGGCGTGCCCTGCTCGCGGAACTGCAGTGCGCCGTTGTTGTAGGCACCCGTGTCCGGCAGGTTCGCGTCCGCCGTACCGGGGGTGGTCCAGCCCCACGGGTACGACTGCATCAGCTCGGAGTGCGCCTCCACGTCGAGCTTGACCGTCTTCGCCGTACTCGAGCTGAGCGTCAGCCCGACGAGCGTCGCGCGGATACCGTCGGGAACGAAGTCGGTACGTCGGACATTCACCGAACCGGAGTAGTCGATCCGGCTGTACCCGTGGCCGCTTGTGTACTTGGCGGCAGTCACGTCCTTACCGAGCCAGTTGCCGTCGAGACCGAACCACAGCCCGTCGAGCATCTTGATCGGCTGGGTCCAGAAGCCACCCATCTCACCGCGGATGTGCCAGCCGGTCGCCGGGTACAGCCCGGTCTCGTCGCCCATCGCGTAGGCGCGATCGCCGACCACGAGCGACCGGCGATCGGCCAACCGGGTGCTGACGGACAGCTCCGATCCGGCCTGGGCGGTCGGGCCGGACGTAGCTGAGCCGGCGGTGGATGAGCCGGCCGTCGCGGAGGCGGTGCCGGCCAGTACGGTCGCCGCGGCGAGCAAGGCGATGCCGGCCGTTCGGCGTGCGGGTCTGCGGCGCCGGGGTGCGGCGCTGGGGCGGACGGTGGGATAGGGAGTCATTGGCGGTTCCTCCTTCTCGCGGCGCCGGGGATGCGCGTCAGCCGGAGGCTGAGCTGCCCCTGATCACCAGTTCGGGTTGCAGCAGGCGTTCGGTTGCCAGGTGGGCCAGGTCCGACGGGGCGGTCAGGATGGCGAGGAGTTCGGCGGCGATCTCGTCCATGGGTTGCTTCAGGCTGGTGAGACCGGGGGAGACGACCTCGGCGAGGGGTGAGTCGTCGAAGCCGGTGACACCGACGTCGCGGCCGGGGGTGAGGCCGCGGCGGGTGAGTTCGCGGAGTGCGCCGAGGGCGAGAATGTCGCTCAGGGCAACGATCCCGTCGGGCTCCTGGCCGGAGTCGAGGAGCTCGGCGGTGGCCCGGGCGCCTTCCTCGATGCTGTCCTCGACGCACCGCACGGTCAGGCCGGTCGTGGGCAGCTCGAGTTCCTTGCATTGCGTTCGCCAGCCGCCGAGGCGGTCCTCGGCCAGGCCGGACGTCTTCGGCCAACCGAGGAAGGCGATCCGCCGGCGGCCGGTCTCGTGCAGGTGCCGGACCGCGAGCGCGGATCCGGCCGCGCCGTCGACGTCGACCCACGGACCGGGCTGGGTGGTCTCCTTCCAGACCCGGCCGAACGAGACGAACGGGATCTTCTGCTCCTTCAGCCAGCCGTGCCGCGGGTCGTGCGTCTCGGTCTGCGACAGCACGAACCCGTCGACCAGGCGACGCGCGTGCAGATCGTCGTACACAGGCATGCCCTCGACGCCCGGTGGCGCGGTGAACAGCAGGATGTGGCGGCTGGTGCGCTCGGCGGCCGCACAGAGAGCGTGCAGGAACTGGTCCATCACCAGGTGGGTCTGGTTCGGCCAGTTGGGGACGCAGTACCCGATCAGTTCGACCGCGCTGGTGCGTAGGCTGCGGGCATTACGATTGGGCCGGTAGTTGAGCAGTTCGATCGAGCGGTTCACCCGTTCGAGCGTGTCGGCCCGGAGCCGGTGCGGTGCGTTGAGAGCGTTGGACACCGTCTGCACCGACACCTCGGCGTGGGCGGCGACCTGCTTCAACGTAGCCACGCCGACCTCCCACGGGTGTTTTGAACGTTAAAAAACATCCGCAGTCTCTCTTGCGAACTCGAGCGTGTCAACGGGTCAGGAGCGTGTCGCTCAGAGTGTCGGCGGCCCTGACCGGACGATCAGGAGGGTCTCCTCGGCATCGAGCGGAGGAATCCAGCGGCCCCACCACGTCGCGCCGGCCGCGGCGAAGGCGGCCGGGTCGCCACCACTTACCTTCACGTCGAACCCGGCGGTTTGACCCCGCTCGGCGAGCAACCCGCGGACGTCGTCGGGCGTGATCTGTTGTGATGCGTCCGTACGGCCTTTGTAGGCACACGAACCGTCCCACCGAAGGATCCTCCGCCGTACGGCGGGCACGAGCAGATCTCCACCGATCCAGATCGGGATCTTCCGCAATGGTCGTGCCGTCAACTGCACGTCGTCGAGTTGGTAATGCTTGCCGGCGAAGGTCACCGGCTGCCCGGACCACAACTGGTCGATCAGCTCGAGCCCTTCGTCGAGCATCTCGGCCAGCACCTTCGGCGGCTGGGCCGGCAGGAACGGATCACCGGGGTCGCCGATCCCGGCGCCGAGGATGAATCGCCCGCCGGACAGGTGATCCAGCGCCACCGCCTCGGCCGCGACCTTCCAGGGGTGACGGCGCGGCAGCGGGGTGACCGTCGTGCCGATCGTGATCCGTGACGTCGCGGTCGCCATCGCCGCCAGGCAGATCCACGGATCGTAGGTCGGCTGGGACGCATCGCCCTGATAGACGAGGTAGTCCTCGAGGAAGAGTGCGTCCCAGCCGGAGTACTCGACCGCCCGCGCGAGCTCGGCGAGCCCGCGCGGGTCGCGTCCCAGTCCCACCGCGCCAACCGTCACCGAGAACTTCATGAGGTGACCGTAGCCGCGTTCGCCGACAATCAGGCGGTGTGGCCGCCGTCGATCGTCAGCTCGGTGCCGGTGATGAATGCGGCGTGTGGGCCGGCCAGGTACGCGATCGCCTCCGCCACCTCGCTCGGTTCGCCGTATCGGTCGAGTGCGAGGTCGCCGATCTGCGCCTCCGCGTACGGCCCGTCGGCCGGATTCATGTCCGTGTCGGTCGGGCCGGGCTGGACGACATTCGAGGTGATCCGGCGCGATCCGAGCTCCCGCGCCAGGCCCTTGCTCAGCCCGACCAACGCCGCCTTGCTCATCGCGTACAGCGTCATCCCCGGACTCGTCACGCGTCCGGCGGCACAGCTGCCGAGGTGAATCAGCCGCCCACCATCCGACAACACCGGTACGGCGGCCTGCGTCGCCGCGTAGACCCCGCGGACATTCACCGCTAGGACCTGATCGACGTCGGCCAGGGTGAGATCGGTGATCGGCCCGATGGCCCCCACACCCGCGTTGTTCACCAGGATGTCCAACCCGTCGAGCAGATCCGCAGCCCGCCGTACGACGTCTCCAACTGCCACTGCGTCCGTGGCGTCGACCTCGAGGGCGAACGCCCGCCGCCCGAGCGCCTCGATCTCCTTCACGACCTTCGCGGCCGCCTCCGGAGAATTGTTGTAGGTCAGGGCGACGTCCGCCCCACGCTCCGCCAGCGCAACAGCCGTCGCAGCACCGATCCCGCGGCTGCCACCGGTAACGAGAGCCTTCTTGCCAAGTAGTTCGTTCATGTTTCAAGTTCATCGGTACGACGGTTGTGAAGCTGGCGAGAATCCGCCACCGGATCCTGGCGTCGTAAAACCGCTAGTTCACCGTGGGGCGCTGGCCGGCAGCATCCGGAACGACACGGCCTCCATCAGCTGGTGATGCTTGGTGTTCTGGAACGCGGCCACTCGCCACTCGCCGTCGTCCTCCAGCACCAGCGTGAACGTCTGCAGCTTCGCGAGCCGTGACGGCCGCTTCTTCCCGACATCGCCCCGGGTCACCACGATCGCCATCCGCTCGCCGTACATCCGTAACTCGATCACCTCGGAGAACATCCGTGTCCCCTTCAGGAACTTCCCGAACAGCGCCGCGTGCCCCGCCGCCAGGTCGTCCCGCCCGCGATAGACCGTCCCGACGTACGTCACGTACGACGCGTCGGCGGTGAACTCCCGGCCGTACGCGACGCCGTCGCCGGCCTCCCAGGCCGCCGCCAGTCGATCGAGCACCGCCAGGATGCGGGTCTTCTCCTGCATCTGCATGATAGCTTCTCCTTTGCAGTATCTGCTCTGTCTCATTATCTGTACTGATGCAGATATTAACTCGGAGGTGTGCCCACGTGTCAACCGATCAGGACCACAGCGCCGTTTTCCGGCGATACCTGAGCGCGCTGGTTCTGCACAGCCTGGCCAGCGCCGAGGCGGCCGGACTGAATGCGACCGACTACTTCGTGCTCAACCTGCTCGACCTGACCGGCCCACTGACGTCGGGCGAACTCGCCCGCTGGACCAGCCTGAGTACCGGCGCCACCACCCGGATGATCGACCGTCTCGAGCAACGCGGGCATGTGCGCCGCAGCCAAGATCCGAACGATCGGCGCAAGGTCGTCGTCGAGATGGGCAAGCCGCCGAAGACCGTCGACAAGGCTGTCGCCGGTGCACGCCGCCGGCTCGGCGCGGTGATCGGCGAGTACTCCGAAGCCGAGCAGGCGATCCTCTTCCGCTACTTCGGCGAGGCTGCCACTGCTTATCAGGCGTCGACCGAGGAGCTGATCGGACGGCGCACCTCCATGTCGTAAATCCGCTAGCGACTGTCGGTGGCGCCAGGGATGCTGGAGGCGTGTACGAATGCAGGGAGCGATGTATCCGCGCCGTCCAGTCCAAGGACGCGCGCTTCGACGGCTGGTTCTTCACCGCGGTGCTGACCACGAAGATCTACTGCCGACCGAGTTGCCCGGTGGTGCCGCCCAAGGTCGAGAACATGCGGTTCTACCCGAGTGCGGCCGCGGCGCAGCAGGTCGGGTTCCGCGCCTGCAAGCGCTGCCGTCCGGACGCGAGCCCGGGCTCACCAGAGTGGAACGACCGGGCTGACCTGGTCGCCCGCGCGATGCGGCTGATCGCGGACGGGGTGGTGGACCGTGACGGCGTACCAGGGCTGGCCGGACACCTCGGTTACAGCGTCCGCCAGGTGCAACGGCAGTTGCAGGCTGAGCTCGGCGCGGGTCCGCTCGCGCTGGCCAGGGCGCAGCGCGCACAGACCGCGCGGTTGCTGATCGAGACCAGTGACCTGCAGATGGCCGACGTCGCGTTCGCGGCGGGCTTCTCGAGTGTCCGCACCTTCAATGAGACCGTGCAGGAAGTCTTCGCTCTCGCGCCGACCGAGCTGCGCCGCCGGGCCAAACGAGGTACGGCGGCTGCTACGCCTGGCACGATCGCGCTTCGCCTCCCGTTCCGCGCGCCACTCACACCGGACAACTTGTTCGGTCATCTGATCGCGACCGGCGTACCAGGGGTGGAGGAATGGCGCGACGGTCACTACCGCCGCACACTCCGGTTGCCGCACGGTCATGGCGTGGTCGCGTTGAAGCCGATGCCGGATCACATCGCGTGCCAGCTCTCACTCACCGATCAACGTGACCTCGCGATTGCGATCAGCCGGTGCCGCCGGATGCTCGACCTCGATGCCGATCCGGTCGCCGTGGATGACCTGCTCAGCACGGATCCGGTGCTGGCACCGCTGATCGTGAAGGCGCCGGGCCGTCGGGTTCCGCATACGGTCGACGGCGAGGAGTTCGCCGTACGCGCGGTGCTCGGTCAGCAGGTGTCGACGGCGGCGGCCCGGACGCATGCGCATCGGCTCGTGCTCCAGCATGGTGAGCCGATCGAGGATGCGGCCGGCGGGCTGACGCATCTGTTCCCGACGATGCAGGCGCTGGCCGGGCTCGACCCGGAGACGCTGGCGTTTCCAAAGTCCCGGCGTACGACGCTCACGACGTTGATCGCCACACTGGCCGCCGGCGAGATCGATCTGGGCGCGGGGGCGGACTGGGACAAGGCGCGCGAGCAGTTGGCCGCGCTGCCCGGGATCGGGCCGTGGACGGTGGAGTCGATCGCGATGCGGGCGCTCGGGGATCCGGACGCCTTCGTGGCCAGTGATTTGGGTATCCGGTACGCGGCGCGTGATCTAGGCTTGCCTGAAGCCCCTAAACCTCTGACCGACCACGCTCGCGCGTGGCGGCCTTGGCGTGCCTACGCGGTCCAGTACCTGTGGGCGACGGGCGACCATGCCATCAACAAGATCCCCGTGGAGTAAAGCATGACGGTACTAATGCCACGCCTCCGGCGCGGCGGGTCATGGGGCTGTGCCTCCTGCCCTTCCCTCGTCTCTCCAGTCGCTTCGCTCCCTCCGTTCCTCAGTCCAGGCCAGGAGGCCCCATGACCGAGCTGTCCACCGACCGTCTTCTGCTGCGTCAGTGGCGTGACTCCGACCGCGAGCCGTTCGCGGCGCTGAACTCGGACCCGGCCGTGATGGAGCACTTCACCGGCTTGCAGAGTCGCGAGGTGAGCGACGGCCTGATCGACCGGACCATTCCGGCGATCGACGAGCGCGGCTGGGGACTGTGGGCGGTGGAGGTGAAGGAGACCGGTGAGTTCATCGGGTTCACCGGGCTGTCGGTACCGAGCTTCGAGGCGCACTTCATGCCGGCGGTCGAGATCGGCTGGCGGCTGGCAAAAGGGGCCTGGGGCAACGGTTATGCCACCGAGGCGGCGAAGGCGTCGCTCGCGCACGGCTTCGAGGTGGCCGGGCTGGACGAGATCGTCTCGTTCACCGCGACCACGAACCGGCCGTCGGAGCGGGTGATGCAACGGATCGGCATGATCCACGACGAGGCCGGCGACTTCGACCACCCCCGCGTGCCGGCCGGCCACCGGCTCCAGCGGCACGTCCTCTACCGGATCGACCGTCCACGGTGGGAAGCGACCAGATGACGTACGCGGTACTGGACAGCCCGCTCGGACCACTCACCCTGGTGGCGACGTCGTCCGACGAGCTGGCCGGGCTGTACATGGAGCAGCATCGTCACCGTCCCGCTCTCGAGACCTTCGGCGATCGCGACGACTCGGTGCTGCCTGCGGTCGCTGAGCAGTTGGGGGAGTACTTCGAGCACGGGCGGACGACGTTCGACGTCTCCCTGCATCTCGCGGGGACGCCGTTCCAGCAGCGGGTGTGGACGGCGCTGCAAGACATCCCGTACGGCGAAATCACGACGTACGGCGAGCTGGGCCGGACCCTCGGGCTGGTCCCGGGGGCGTCCCGGGCGGTCGGTCTGGCGAACGGGAAGAACCCGGTCAGCATCATCGTGCCGTGCCACCGGGTGGTCGGCTCGACCGGCAGTCTGACCGGGTACGGCGGCGGGTTGGAGCGGAAGCAGGCGCTGCTGGATCACGAGCGGGGAGATGTGTTGTTTTAAGTGCTCACTGGATGAGCACTTATCGGGCGCATGCTCGTGGCATGAACGATGACGAAGCGCTGAAGTGTGCGGGTGTTGGCGACTGGCGGGAGTGGCTGGCTGCGCAGGATGGGGCTGAGCGGTCGGTCTGGCTGGTGGTCGACCGCGACTCTGAACTGGATCTCGCCGCCGCGGTCGAGCATGCGTTGTGCTTCGGGTGGATCGACAGCAAGACGGTGAAGCGCGACGATCGGTCGACATACCAGTGCTTCACGCCGCGCAATCCGCGCAGCACCTGGAGCAAGGTCAACCGATCCCGCGTCGAACGCCTGACCGCCGCCGGCCTGATGCAGCCGCCCGGTCAGGCCTTGATCGACCACGCCAAACAAACCGGCACCTGGGACCTCCTCGCCGACGCCCAGAACCTCATCGTCCCCGCCGACCTCGAGGCAGCGCTCTCGGGGAACCCGGCGGCAGCCACCCACTTCCACGCCTTCCCACCCTCAGCCCGCCGCACCATCCTCGAATGGATCACCCTCGCCAAACGCCCCGAAACCCGAGGCCGCCGCATCGAGGAGACGGTCGCGCGGGCAGCGCAGAACCAGCGGGCCAACCAGCCGGGATGAGGCGGACGCCAGACACTCATCAACCGCCGGCCCTCGCCCGAGTTCACGCTCACGACGACCGGAATCGGCGGCCAGCTGGGCAGTTGGTGAGTGCGGGCGGTCCGCCTCTCGATCAGCCAGGGGTGTTGGCCGGGTCAACCTGCTCGGCGGGCGGGGTCGCTGCGGGGGTTGCCGACTGGCGTCGGGAGGTGAGGCGGCGGGCGAGTGGCTCGGTGAAGCGGGCGGCTACCGGGCCGAGGATTACGAGGATGAGGACGTAGGCGGTGGCTAGTGGACCTAGCTTGGGTTCTACGCCGACGGCGAGGCCGGCGATGACTATGGAGAACTCGCCGCGGGCGACGAGGGTTCCGCCGGCTCGCCAGCGGCCGGCTGGGCCGACGCCGGCCCGGCGGGCGGCGTACCAGCCGGTGGCGATCTTGGTGAGTGCCGTAAGTACGGCGAGACCGAGCGCGATCGCCAGCACCGGCGGGATCTTGGCCGGATCGGTGCTCAACCCGAAGAACACGAAGAACACCGCGGCGAAGAGATCCCGCAACGGGCTGAGCAGATTCCGCGCACCGTGCGCGACCTCACCCGACAACGCGATCCCGACCAGGAACGCACCCACCGCCGCCGACACCTGCAACTGCTGCGCGAGCCCGGCCACCAACAGCGTCAGCCCGAGTACGACGAGCAGCAACATCTCCGGGTTGTCCGAAGACACCGCCCGGCTGACCAGTCGCCCATAACGCAGCGCGATGAACAGGACGACGCTCACCGTGCCGAGTGAGATCAGCAGTGTCATGCTCCCACCGGCCAACCCGACTCCGGCCAGGAGCGCGGTCAGGATCGGCAGGTAGACCGCCATCGAGAGATCCTCGAGCACCAGAATCCCCAGCACCACAGGGGTTTCCCGGTTACCCAACCGGCCGAGATCGCCAACCACCTTCGCAATCACGCCGGACGACGAGATCCAGGTGACACCGGCGAGTGCAACCGCGGCCACGGGACCCCAGCCGAGCAGCAGCGCCACCGCGGCACCAGGCAACGCGTTCAGCAGGAAGTCGACCGCACCAGATACGTACTGCGTCTTCAACGTGCTCACCAGATCCGACGCCGTGTACTCGAGCCCAAGGAGCAACAGCAGCAGGATCACGCCGATCTCGGCGCCGGTGGCAACGAACTCCTCACTGGCTGCCAACGGCAACAACCCACCATGCCCGAAGGCGAGGCCGGCCAGCAGATACAACGGGATCGGGGAGAACCCGAGCCGCCCCGCGATCCGGCCGAGGATGCCGAGGGCAAGCAGTACCGCGCCCAGCTCGATCAGCAGGGCGGTGATGTTCTCATGCATCGGTCATCCACCCGCGATCAGATCGGCCACGGCGTCCACGCCCTCGCGGGTCCCGACGACCACGAGCGTGTCCCCGATCGCGAACCGGAAGTCCGGCGTCGGCGACGGGGTCGCGCCGGTACGCCGCAGTACGGCGACGATCGACGCACCGGTCCGGCTGCGCGCCTGGGTGTCCCCGAGGGTGCGACCGGCGTACGGCGATTTGGCCGTGATCGGGATGTGTTCGGTCACAAGATCGATCTCGATCTCACCGCGAACCGGGTCGATCGGCGCCGGGATCAGCAGGCTGGCGAGCGCCGCCGCTTCACCGGGCCCCAGCGGCACAGAGTCCTTGCACCTGTCGTCGTCAGCAGGATCGTGGAACCCGAGGAACCGCCGCCCATCGTTGTGCACCACCACCGACACGTGCTTGCCCCCGTCGGTGATCAGGTCGTACCGAGTCCCGATCCCCGGCAACGTCGTCTTGGTCGGGTGGGCCTGCTGGTCCATGATGCTCCGTCCCCATAGCCGAATCTCCCTCCATTGTCCCAAACCCCCACCACCTCCACCTGTGATCTCAAGCGCACTCAGGTGCAGTGCAACGAGTTGCATAGGTATGGTGCTGGGTATGGCGCTGGAGCACGCGATTCTGGTTTCACTGACTGAGCGGGATGGGTCGGGCTACGAGCTGGCCCGGCGGTTCGACCGGTCCATCGGGTACTTCTGGCCGGCTACCCACCAGCAGATCTACCGGGTCCTGCGTCGCATGGACGACGCCGGCTGGGTGACCCACATCGACGTCGCCCAAGACGGCCGCCCCGACAAGAAGGTCTACCGCGTCTCCCCATCCGGCCGCGACGAACTCACCCGCTGGCTCGCCGAGCCGTCAGATCCCGCCGTACTGCGTGATGCCCTCGGCGTGAAGCTCCGTGGCGCGGCACTTGGCGGCCCAGGCGTCGTACTGAAGGAAGTCGAGCGCCACCGAGCCGAGCACGCCACCCGCCTGGAGGTCTACAGCGGGATCCAGCAGCGGGACTTCCCGAAGCCGGCCAAACTGCATGACCGCGACCTGCACCAATACCTCGTCCTCCGCGGCGGGATCCGCGCCGAGCAATCGTTCGTGGACTGGTGCGACGAAGTGATCGAAGCTCTGCGGAAGGACGCCCGATGACCGCCTACCCGCATGTCACCGCCCCGCTCGACCTCGGTCACGTCGTCCTGCCGAACCGCGTGATCATGGGCTCGATGCACACCGGTCTCGAGGACCGGCTCAAGGACCTCCCGAAACTCGCCGCCTACTTCGCCGAACGCGCCCGCGGCGGCGTCGGCCTGATGGTGACCGGCGGCTACGCCCCGAACCGCACCGGCTGGCTCACTCCCTTCGGCTCCAAGCTCACCAGCCACCGCCAAGCCCGCAAACACCGAATCCTCACCGACGCCGTCCACGCCGAGGGCGGCCGGATCGCCCTGCAGATCCTCCACGCCGGCCGCTACTCCTACCACCCCTTCAGCGTCTCCGCGTCCGCCCTGAAGGCCCCGATCAACCCGTTCAAACCACGAGCCCTCAGCGATCGCGGCGTACGCAAACAGATCAAGGCGTACGTCGATTGCGCGGCCCTGGCCCGTGAAGCCGGGTACGACGGCATCGAGATCATGGGCTCCGAGGGGTACTTCATCAACCAGTTCCTCGCCGAGCGCACGAACAAGCGGACCGACCGCTGGGGCGGCACTCCGGAGAACCGTCGTCGGATCGCGGTCGAGATCGTCCGCCAGACCCGCGAACGCGTCGGCACCGACTTCCTGATCATCTACCGCCTCTCGATGGCCGACCTGGTCGAAGGCGGCCAGAGCTGGGACGATGTGGTTGCGCTGGGCAAGGAGATCGAGGCCGCCGGCGCATCGATCATCAACACCGGCATCGGCTGGCACGAGGCGCGCGTCCCGACCATCGTCACCTCCGTGCCGCGCGCGGCCTTCACTAGCGTGACGGCAGCCTTCAAGCCACACGTCAGGATCCCCGTGGTCACCTCGAACCGGATCAACCTCCCGCAGGTGGCCGAAGAGGTGCTGGCGCGCGGCGACGCGGACCTGGTCAGCATGGCGCGCCCGTTCCTGGCCGACCCGGACTGGGTGCTCAAGGCAACCACTGATCGTGCCGACGAGATCAACGCCTGTATCGCCTGCAACCAGGCCTGCCTGGATCACGTGTTCGCCAAGCGGAAGGCGAGCTGCATGGTCAATCCCCGCGCAGCCCGTGAGACCGAGCTCCAGTTGCTGCCAACTCGCCGTACGAAGAATCTCGCGGTCGTCGGCGCGGGACCGGCCGGACTCGCCGCGGCGGTGACGGCGGCTGAGCGTGGGCATGCGGTTGAGCTCTTCGAGGCGGCCGAGGAGCTCGGCGGGCAGTTCGGGATCGCGCTGCGGATCCCCGGCAAGGAGGAGTTCGCCGAGACGATCCGGTATTACCGGCGCCGGCTCGAGCTGACCGGCGTCAAGGTGCACCTCGGTCACCGCGCGACCGTCGAGGACCTGGCCGGCTTTGACGAGATCATCCTCGCGACCGGCGTCGTACCGCGGGTCCCGTCCATCCCTGGCATCGACCACCCCAAGGTCCTTTCGTACGTCGAAGTTGTCCGCGACCGTAGGTCCGTCGGCGCCACGGTGGCCGTGATCGGCGCCGGCGGGATCGGGGTAGATGTCAGCGAGTTCCTGACCACCGAGGAGTCGCCGACGCTCAACCTGGCTGCGTGGAAGGCTGAGTGGGGTGTCACGGATCCGACCGTGGCACCTGGCGGACTGACCAAGCCGCACCCCGAGCCTTCGCCGCGACAGGTCTACCTGCTGCAGCGGAAGGCCGGGAAGATCGGCGCCGGCCTGGGCAAGACCACCGGCTGGGTGCACCGAGCGGCCCTGAAGAACAAGAAGGTTGAGCAACTCCGCAGCGTCAACTACGAGCGCATCGACGACGAGGGACTGCACCTCACCTTCGGCCCGAAGCGCGAGAAGCCCCGTGTCCTGGCCGTCGACACCATCGTGATCTGTGCCGGCCAGGAACCGGTCCGCGACCTCGCCGAAGCACTCGCCGCGACCAACCGTCCCGTCCACCTGATCGGTGGCGCCGACGTCGCGGCCGAACTCGACGCGAAACGAGCCATCGAACAGGCAACCAGGCTGGCCCTCACCATCTGACCGGCGTACTAGTGCACAGCAGCGTGGCCGAACACCCCCGAGCGGTGTCCGGCCACGCGACTGCCAGAAGTTTCAGAGGCAGCGGACTGCTTTCTTGCCGTCAGGAGCGATGGCGAACCACTTGTTGTTGACGCCGTAGCCGGCGGTCTCACCGAGCTTCTTGTCCTTGGCGAAGTAGTACAGCGGCCAGCCGTTCAGCGTGACCTGCTTGCCTTCGGGGCGGTCGATCAGGCCGACCCTCGCGCCGTTGATCTTCGAGCTCAGGATCTTGACGCCCTTCTTGCCCGCCAGTACCGGCTCCCACTTCTTGGTGCATTCGCCGAAGCAGGTCGTCTTGGCCGGCTTGTTGGAGTCGTTGTCGAAGCGGTAGATGGTCCGGCCGGCGCCGTTGGTGACGAACGGCATGAACCCGTCGACCACGTTGACCGTCAACGTCTGCACGTCCTTCTGCGTGGGCGCGGTGGGCTTGACCGGTGTGGTCGACTTCGCCTTGCCACCTTCGGGATTGGCCGCGAACCACAGTCCCTTGAGACCCTGGCCGGACAGCTCGCCGAGCCGGAGGTCGGCCTTGAAGTAGTACAGCGGCCAGCCCTTCAGCGTGACCTGCTTGCCTTCGGCACGGTCGATGGTGCTGAGCAACCGCTCGTCGATGCCGCCGCCTTCGACGACCACGCCGGACCCGGCGAGGACCGGCTCCCACAGCTTCAGGCAGGCGTCGATACAGGTGGACTTCGACGGGTTCGCGGAGTCGTTGTCGAACCGGTAGACGGTGCGGCCGGTCGCGCTGGTGACGATCGGCGTCAGACCTGGCACCTTCGAGACCTTGAGAACCTTCTCCTCCTCGTCGTTCTGACTGATGCCTTGGGCAACGTTCGGTTCATCCGCGTTGTCCTGCTGGGCTTCCTGGCTCGCTGTGTCTTCGGTGGAATCGCCGTAGAACGGTGCGTCGCAGGCCGCCAGCGATGCGATCGCAGCCAGGGCGATCAATGGTGCGGCAATGAACTTCCTCATCAGATCCTCCGAGTGTGCGGTCTCTTGTCGGTCTCAGGCGGTCACACGTGCACTCGTCCGGATCGGTTCAGGTGAATCTCGGAAGTGCTCTAGTGCGCGCTGGTTCGAGCCGCCGATCCAGTGCACTGTGTACGGCGTACGCGCACTAGTCGAAGGAGAAGCTGATGAAGACCGTTCTGATTTCAGGGGCAGGGATTGCGGGACCGGCGCTGGCGTTCTGGCTGCGGCGGTACGGGTTCACGCCGACGATCGTGGAGATCGCTGCCGGACCGCGGCCCGGCGGCCAGACTGTCGACGTACGGGGGATCTCCCGGACCGTCGTCGAACGGATGGGCCTGATGCCCGCGGTCCTGGATCGGCGGTTGCATGAACGCGGCCTCGAGTACGTCCGCGCGAACGGACGCCGGGCCGCCGCGCTGCCGGCCGAACTGTTCGACGGGGCCGGTCCGGTCGCGGAGATCGAGATCCTTCGCGGCGATCTCGCAAAGATCCTGTACGACGCAACCGCAGCGGACGTCGAGTACTTGTACGGCGACTCCGTCGACGCACTCGATCAGGACACGAGTGGCGTCCAGGTCCGGTTCACCAGCGGACGTCAGCGACGGTTTGATCTCGTGGTCGGCGCCGACGGTGTGCACTCGCGGGTCCGGCGGCTCGCATTCGGTCCGGAGGAGCAGTTCGTCCAGCACCTCGGTGGCTACACGTCGTGGTTCACCGTCGAGACCCCGGAATCGTTGAACCATTGGATGAAGATTCATTCCGCACCCGGCGGCCGCTGGGTCGGACTGCGACCTGACCACGACCCGCAGCTCGCGAAGGCGTTGCTGAGCTTCCGATCACCGACCATCAGCCACGACCGGCGCGATCCGGAAGCACAGAAAGCCCTGGTCAGGCAGCGGTTCGAGGGCCTTGGCTGGCATACGCGGCACATCCTCGACGGTCTGCGGAATGCCGATGACTTCTACCTGGACAGCATCAGTAAGGTCGTCGTACCCGAATGGTCGCGCGATCGGGTCGTGCTGGCCGGTGACGCCGGGTATTGCGGTTCACCGCTGGCTGGTCACGGTACGGCGCTCTCCCTCGTTGGCGCGTATGTTCTCGCGGGCGAGCTGGCCGCGGCAGAGGGCGATCACGTTCGCGCGTTCCCGGCGTACCAGAGGCGCATGCAGGCGTACGTCGAGCAGCGGATGGAGCTCCCGCCTGGCGGCATCAAGATGGCGATGCCGATGACCGCTCTCGGTATCCGGCTCCGTGACACGTCTACCCGGCTGATGACGTCGCGTCCGTTCGCCGGACTGCTCGCGAAAATGGCGATCGGGCAGCCGGATGCGATCCAGCTGCCGGACTACTCAGTCGAGCGGGGAGACCCAGTCCGGGTTCCGGCCGAGGAGGCCTAGGAGTTGCGGGAAGTCGGCGGCGTCGCCGGGGACCTTGACGCTGCGCTCGAAGGCCGCGCCGGGACCGCGGGCGGCGTCGGTGTCGGGGATCCGGCGGGCCAGGTCGAGGGCCATGTCGACCATGTCCGGCGGCGGATCGTACGACGCGTCGATGGCGCGGGCCAGGTCCCACGCATGGACGACGCAGTCGAGCTGGTGGAAGGTCAGCGCGATCCGGCGCGGAAACGAGCCGAACTCGCGGACCTCCATCAGCCGGTCCAGCGCGCCACCGTCGGCGAACGCGTCCGCGACCCGCACGTTGGACCGCCGGTACGCCCCGGCCGGGTTGTCGCCGAGGCGGCCGCCGTTCCAGGCGCCGGTCGGGGCCGAGCCATTCAGGGCCGCGGCCGCGAAGCCCTCGTTCTCACTCACGATGTGCCGCAGCAACCCGCGGACGGTCCAGTCCGGGCAAGGAGTGGGGAACCACAGGTGCTCCGGCCGGACCTGCATCACGATCTCACCGAGCACTGCGCCGGCCCTACGATCCAGATCCCGGATGTCCATCCGTGCTCCTCCCGTCGGCTGCCCTCAGCGAGCATAGGCTGCGTACGCCGGTTTCGACACGAAATCGGGTTGAGCGCAAGGGACAACCCGCAGCCGGTCAGGCCGTTTTGGCGGCCGCCTTCGTGGCCTTCTTGAAGGAGCGGACCTCGCCGAGCGAGGCGGCGTCGGTGACGTCGGCGATCGAGCGGCGCGACCCACGGTCGCCGTACGCGCCGGCTACTTCGCGCCAGCCCTTCGGCTGGATGCCGCGCTGCTTGCCGAGCAGGGCGAGGAAGATCTTGGCCTTCTGCTCGCCGAACCCGGGCAGTGCCTTCAGCCGCTTCAGCACCTCGGCGCCGTCGGGCTTGGGGCGACCCTGGGTCCAGATGCCCGCGGTGTCCCCGCCGTACGTCTCGATGATGTGCTGGGCGAGCGCGTGCACCCGCCGGGCCATCGATCCGCCGTACCGGTGGATGGCCGGTGGCGTGACGCACAGCTCGACGAAGGTCTCGAGGTCGGTCGCCGCGATCTTGTGCAGATCGAACCCGTCCATCCGGTTCGCGATCTTCCACGGGCCGGAGAACGCGTGCTCCATCGGATACTGCTGGTCCAGCAGCATCCCGACCAGCAAAGCGAACGGGTCGTCATTCAGCAGCTTGTCGGCGTCCGGGTTCCCAGTGAGATGCAGTTCGCGCAGCATGCGGACCATCTTGACACGAATCTGGGAGCCGATGGATGTGATCGCCCGCGAAGGACACCGCTGCGCGGCGGCTGTTTGTTGCCGCCTTCGGCGGGCCGCAGATGGTTGTCACGGGGTGACGTGATCGGCGACGGAGCTCTTCACCGGGTAGCCGGGTGTTGGTGGAGGTGATCGCCCGCAAAGGACACCGCTTCGCGGCGGCTGTCTGTTGGCGCCTTCGGCGGGGCGCGGATGGTTGTCACGGGGTAGCGTGATCGGCGAGTGGAATCTGGGTCGTGGTCGGTCTGGGGGCCTCGTGGATGTGGAGGTCCGGACCGATCAGCTGGGCTGTGGTGTTCGGGTCCTCCACAACAAGTAGACGAAGTAGGGGGCTCCGATTAGGGCGGTTAGTAGGCCGGCGGGGATTTGGGCGGGGGCCAGGAGGGTTCGGCCGAGGCTGTCTGCGGCGCTGACGAGGATTGCGCCGAGGAGTGCGGCGACGGGCAGGATTCGGGTGTGCCGGCCGCCGACGAGTGCGCGGGCCGCGTGCGGTGCGACCAGGCCGACGAACCCGACCACCCCGATCGCGGAGACAGCGGCCGCGGTCAGTAACGCAGAGCACACGAGTGCGGCCAGGCGAGTCCGCTCCAGCCGTACGCCGAGAATCCGCGGTACGTCGTCATCGAGCGCCAGCAGATCGAGTTCACGCCGGGCGTGCACGATCATCGGCGTGAACACGACCAGTGCGATCGCGACCGGCAGGACCTGCGGCAGCGTCCGCCCGTAGGTGCTCCCGGACAGCCAGGTCATCGCCAGACTGAGGTTCCACGGGTCGGTCGCGACGATCAGCAGCGTGATGATCGCACTCGCCGCGGACGACACCCCGACGCCGATCAGCACCAGCCGGTCCGAGCTCAGCCCGCCCCGCCACGACACCAGATAGACGATCGCGAACGTGACCAGCGCGGCGATCGCGGCCATGCCGGACAGCAACCAAATACTTGCGGATGGCAACAGGATCAGCGTCGCGATCGCCCCGACGCCAGCGCCGCCGGTGATACCCAGGATGCCCGGTTCGGCGAGCGGATTCCGGCACACGGCCTGCACCGTCGTACCCGCGATCGCGAGCGCAGCGCCACACAGTACGGCGGACACGACCCGCGGAAAGCGCTGGTCGAGGACGTAGGTGATCGCCCGGCCCGACCGGCCGTTGATCCAGTTGACGACATCGCCCGTACGCAGGAATGCGTCACCCGCGAGCATCGCCGCGACACTGGCGACGACCAGCAGGAAGACGAGCGCGACCGCGACGATCCAGAACGTACGACGGCTTCGCAGCCCCGACCCGGAACCGCCGGGAGAGCGGCTCGGACCCGAGTCGCGGTACCGCCGGGCCAGCCAGATCAGCACGATCGCGCCGACCATCATGGTCATGATCCCGGTCGGGATCTCCACCCCGGCCTGTCCACCGAAGACGGCCCGCAGGACGACGTCGGACGCAAGCACGATCAGTACGCCGGACAGTCCGGACAGCGGCAACAGGACCCGGTGCCGCATCAGCCCGGGGACCAGGGGTGCGATCAGCCGAACGAGGACCGGCGCAACCAGGCCGACGAAACCGACCGGTCCGGCGACCGTGACCGCGGCGGCAGACAACAGGACCGTGGTGAGCGTGATGAGTATGCGTACCCGCCGTACGTTCACGCCGAGGACCGACGCGGTGTCGTCGCCGAGAGCAAGGATGTCGAGCTTCGATGCCAGCAGCAACGCCGCGATGATGCCGACAGCAACGACGGGTGCCATCTGGGTGACCGCGTTCAGGTCGGTCTGGACCAGCGTGCCCGCGCCCCAGGCGAACGTGCCGATCGTCTCTTCGCGGTACAGCAACAGCAGGAGTGTGGTCACGCCGGCCAGCGCCATCGCGACCGCGGACCCGGCGAGGATCAGTCGCGTCGGTCCGGACGATCCGCCGGCGGACAACGCCAGTACCAGCACTGCAGCCGCCAGCCCGCCGAGGAACGCGATTCCCCCGGCCGGGAGGACGGGCAACGGGATGCCGAACGCGGCCACCACCACGACCGCCAAATACGCCCCTGCATTGACCCCCAACGTGTCGGGCGAGGCGAGCGGGTTGCGGGCCAGCGACTGCAGACCGGCACCGGCCACCCCGAGTGCCACGCCGACGAGTACGCCGGCCAGCAGTCGGGGCAGCCGCGATGCGACCAGGACGTTGGCCGCGTCGTCGGAACCGTGCCCGACCAGCAGCCGGAGCAGGTCGCCGGCGTTCACCGACGACGTGCCCTGGGTGAGATGGACACCGGCCAGTACGACGATCCCGATGACGGCGACCGTGAACACACCGGCGACGCGGATCCGGCGTACCGGCTGCTGGATCGCGACCGCGGGACTGGGCGCGGTGGTGACCTGGGTCAAGAGGTGACTGCCTGGACCGTCGCGTCGATGAACTGCTCGGTGGACTTCGGGCCGCCGAACATCCAGATGCCGTCCGGCAGCCGGTGCACGTTGCCGCTCTTCACGAACGGCAGGTTCTTCCAGATCGCGTTCCCGGCCAGGTCGCCGCCGAACACGTCACCGCCGTCGTTCTTGTTCGCGATGTAGAGGAAGTTGCCGTCCTTGAGCTTGGTGAGCCCCTCGAGGTCGGTCTGAGCCAGTCCGTAGTCCTTGTCCCCGGCGCCGGTCCAGCCGTTCTTCAGCCCGAGCTCGGTTGTGACCGCGCCGAGCAGCGAGCCGGTGGTGTACATCCGGATCGAGATCGTGCTGCCCTGCTTGTAACCGTCAGCCATCGTGAAGCCTTCGCCGGCCTTGCCCGCGTCGGCGATCTTCTGCTTGCCGTCGGCAACCGCCTTGTCGAAGTCGGCATTGATCTGCTTGGCCTGCTCGGCCTTGCCGACGGCGGTCCCGATCATCTCCAGGTTCGTCTTCATCTGCGGGATCGCGTTCGCCGCGTCCGCGCCGCGGATCACCAGCACCGGCGCCGCCTTCTCGATCTGCGCGATCGTGTTGGCCGCCTCGTCGGTGGTGGTGATGACCAGGTCCGGGTTGAGCGCGACGATCGCGTCCACGCTGGCCTCGCCGCGGGTCCCGACATCCTTGACCGACGGGTCGAGCTTGGCCGCGGTGACCCAGTTCGTGTACCCCTTGGTGTCGGCGACGCCGACCGGCATCACGCCGAGCGAGACGAGGTTCTCGGCCGCGCCCCACTCGAGCGCGACGACCTTGGCCGCAGGCGCCTTCAGGTCGAGCTTCTTGTTCCGGCCGTCGGTCAGGGAGACCGGCTGGGCGGCAGCGTCACTGGCGTCGCTGGAGGAGGTGGGTTCGCTGGTTCCGCACGCGGTCAACGCGGTGGCGGCGAACAGGGCTGCGGCGAACAGAGCGGTGGTTCGTCTCATCAGAAGACCTCAGATTGTCGTGACGCGGGTCAGGTGTTTGCCGATCGGGCGGGTCGCGACCAGCCCGGTCGCCGGGTCGGTGCCGACCTCGATGGTGATGCCGTACGTTTCGGTCAAGGCGTCCGCACGGAGTACTTCTTCCGGCGTACCGGTCGCACGTACTCGCCCCTGATCGAGTAGTGCGATCCGGTCGGCCACGGCGGCCGCCTGGTTCAGGTCGTGCAGTACGACGCCGACCGCGACCCCGTGCTCGTCCGCGAGCTCACGCATCAGGTCGAGGATCTCGATCTGGTACCGCAGATCGAGGAACGTGGTCGGCTCGTCGAGCAGCAGTACGCCGGTGTCCTGCGCGAGGCAGGTTGCGAGCCAGACGCGCTGCAGCTCACCACCGGACAGTTCGTCGACGGCTCGGTCGGCCATCGAGGTGACGCCGGTGACCGCCATCGCGTGGTCGATCGCGCGGTTGCCGTCCGGGTCGTCGTTGCGCCAACGGCTCCGATGCGGGTGACGCCCGTACCCGACGACGTCGCGCACACTCACACCGTTGGGAGTGGGTCGCGACTGGGACAGGAGGGTGACCTTGCGCGCGAACTCCTTCGCGGACAGGTCGAGCGCGTTGGTGTCGTCCGGGAGGTTGATCCGGCCGGCGTCCGGATGGTGAAGGCGGGCCAGGGCTCGCAGCAGCGTCGATTTCCCGCTCCCGTTGGGGCCGACGAGTGCGGTCACGCTGGCCGCCTCGATCCGCAACGAGGCGCCGTCGACCACGCACTGCCCGTGATACCCGAGCCGCAACTCGTCGCCCGCCAGCCCCACCATCTCCCGCATGCGAGCAGGATAGCCTTACCTAACCTGACGTGTCAGGGTCAGGTCTCGTTGTGAGACATGCCGCCTCTCAGGGTGCGTAGTGCGCGTACGATGTATGTGCACTAGCATGGGAGGGGTTCATGAGTGAAGCGCCGTACCAGGCGATTGCGGGGGAGATTCGGGCGCGGATCGTCTCCGGGGAACTGAAGCCTGGGGAGCGGGTGCCGTCTACGCGGGCGCTGGTGCGGGACTTTGGCGTGGCTATGGCGACCGCTACCAAGGCGTTGCAGACCCTGCAGCAGGAGCGGTTGGTGCACGCGAGCCCGGGAGTCGGGACCGTGGTCGGTCCGCCTCCCCGGCGGTCCGGCGTACGCGCGGCTCAGCCGGAAGGGATCGTGGATCTCAACCGGGCTGAGGTGGTGCGGATCGGGATCGAGCTCGCTGACGCCGAAGGGCTGGCCGCGCTGTCGATGCGGCGGATTGCGGCGGAGCTCGGGGTGTCGACGATGGCGCTGTACCGGCATGTTGGGGGCAAGGACGCGCTCGTGCTGCAGATGGTCGACCATGCGCTCGGGGAGTTCCCGCTGGCGGCTGCGCCGAAGCGGTGGCGGGATGCGGTAGCGGATGTGGCGCGCGTGCAGTGGGCGGCGTACCGGCGTCATCTCTGGCTGGCTAGCGCGATCAGCCTCGGCCGACCGCAGCTCCTGCCGAACCTGCTCCCGCACACCGACGCCGTCCTGCGAGCGCTCGCCCGGGTCGACAAGACCGAGGCTCTGTACGCCGCGATCAGTGTGTTCGCGTACGTCCGGGGAGTGGCACTGACGCTGGAGGCCGAAGAGCAGGCCGAGCAGGACACCGGGCTGACCGCGGACGAGTGGGCCGACCGGCAGGCTGAGCAGATGGCCACACTGGTCGCCGCGGGCAATCTGACCGGATTCCGCGCGCTGCTCGCAGACGACTTCGACTTCGACTACAACCTGGACCGACTGTTCGAGTTCGGTCTCGAACTCGTCCTCGACGGCATGAAAGCACGGTTCGCCCGACTACGCTGAGTGCCGACGATCTCGACTTCTGCGGAGGTGGCGATGGAGCCGGTGTTCGCGCCGGGCGTGCCGGGGCGGGTGCGGCGGTTGTCCGCGACGCGGCCTGAGCTGTTCGTGCCGGCTGACGCGGCGCGGCCTAAGCGGCAGAGTGCTTGGTCGGTCGCGCCGGGGAACACCTTCGGGACGTTGCTGGTGTGGCTGGCGGTCTGCGTGGGTGGGTGGATCCTCGCGCTGATCATCATGGCGGCGACGCTGCCGGCTGAGGTTGCGGCGTGGATCTCCGTCGCGCTGGCCGGGGTTGCGGTGGTGGCGACCGGTGGGGTGCTGGTGCGGTCGATGGTGGAGGACCGTGGGCACAAGGCGGTGCGGTTGGAGCACGGGAAGTACCTTCTGCCGCGGGACTTCGACTCGGAGGCGGCGGGGTTGCTGAGCCGGGCGCAGCTGGCGGTGCGAACGGTGCTTGAGGCAACAGTCACTCAGCGGGGGTTGCTGGATGAGATGAAGAACGAGCTGGTTCTGCCTGAGCAGCTGTGGGACATCGGGCAGGTGCTGCGGGAGCAGACCGTACTGCGGGCCCGGCAGCGCGAGGTCGCCCGCGGGATGGTCACGGCCGAGTTGGAGACGGTCCTCGGGCCGCAGCGGCGGGCTCTTACGTTGTCGGTGGATGCGATCAAGCGGAAGGTCAGCCTGCTCGAGAGGTACGCCGAACGGGTCCGCTCGGCCGACGCCGCCCTTCGTGCCGAGGCCGCGCTGGAGGACGGCGACCGCTACATCGAACTCCTCGCCCGTACCGAGCCCGTCGGTGACTCGTCAGTCGTCCAAGACTTCACCGACGAAGCCAACGCCCTCCACAAGACCCTCACCCAATCCATCAACGCAGCCCGCGACGCCGGCAAAACCCTCGCCCTCCCCGAATAGCTGGATCGGGGGGACCGGGAGCCGGAGCCGAGGGACTGCCGGGATCGGGGGAGTGGGTTTGGGGAACCTAGTGGGTTGCGAGGAGGTTGGCTTCTTCTTCGGGGGTTAGGCCGAAGCCTAGGTCTGGTTCTCCTCGGGACTGGTCCCAGGTGCGGAGGTCTTTGATGGTCTGGGCGAGGGGGGTTGCCGGGAGGCCGGCTGCTCGGGCTTTGGCTGGGTTGCGGCGGCGTTCGCCCCATTCGGATTCTGGTTCTACCAGCGGGAAACGCGGGGGTACGGCGTCGGTCGGGATCTGGACGAGGTCGACGGTGGTGCCGGCCAGGGTGGCTGAGGTCTGGATCAGCTCGGCGATCGTCGTGAACGGCCCGACCGCGTTGAAGGCGCCAGGCCGATCGTCCGTGACGAGCTGAACGATGAGACGGCCGAGGTCCCGGCTGTCGGTGAGTTGGAGCGGCTGCTCGGGCTTCGTCGGCAACGCAACCCGGCCGCCGCGCGCACCCCGTCGTACCCAGTAGAGGACCGTGCTCGCAGTGTCGCCGGGACCGGTGACACGGCCGGGACGGACGATCGTCGCGCGATCGCCGTACCGGGCGAGGACGTCGTCTTCGCAGGCAACCTTGCAAGGACCGTAGGTCTCGTTGGTGAGGACCTCGGCCGAGCGCATCGGTGGTCGGCGGGCTGCGCTCTCGTCGGTGCCCGCGGGCAGATCACGCACGTAGACCGCGTGGCTCGAGACGAACACATACCGTCCGACCCGATCACCGAGGACGTCCATCGCGTCGTCGACGTGCTTGGTCTGGTATCCGCTCAGGTCGACGACCGCATCCCACTCACCCGTCCGCAGCGCCGAGTAGTCGCCGGTATCCCGGTCTCCGACCAGTTGCGTCACCGAAGGCGGCAGATCGGTACCGCTCTTGCCCCGGCTGAACGACGCGACCTCCGCCCCTTGTGTCAGCGCGTCCGCAATGACCGCACGCCCGATGAACCCATTTCCGCCCAGTATCAGAATCCGCACAACCACCGAACCTATCCCCGCTACGCCAACGCCGCGACCGAATAGGCTGACCACCATGACGAAGACGGTCGTGGTTGCCGGTGGCACCGGTGCTCTTGGGGTCGCGGTGACGGCGGAGTTCCTCCGGGCCGGGTGGCGCGTCGTGGTCCCCGGGCGTACCGAGGAGTCCCTCGCCCGCCTCGGCACCGACCCGGCGCTCAGCCCGGTGATCGCCGACCCGCTCGACCCGGCCGGTACGGCGGATGTCGTCGCGCTGGCCGCGTCCGACGAGACCGCACCACTGACCGCACTGGTCAACCTGGTCGGCGGGTTCGCCTCCGGCTCCCGGGTGCACGAGACGCCGATCGAGGACTTCGAGGATCAACTCCGGCTCAACCTGCGCCCGACGTACCTGATCACGCAGGGAGTGCTCCCGCACCTGATCGCCGCCGGTGGCGGAGCAGTCGTTTGTACGTCGAGCGGCGCCGCGCAGCGACCGTTCTCCGGGGCGGCCGGGTACATCACCGCGAAAGCCGGCGTCCTCGCGTTCGCCGACGCGCTGCACGCGGAGTACGCCCGCGACGGCATCCGGGTGAACACGATCATCCCCGGCACCATCGACACCCCGGCCAACCGGGCGGCGATGCCGAAGGCCGACACGAGCAAATGGACCCCGCCGGCCCGGATCGCCGTCGTGGTCCGGACCCTGGTCGAGACCGACGGATTCGCGGGCGCTCATCTGACCGTTTGACAACCGATTGACCCTGTAACACGTCTGAAGAGGTGTGGGTGCGGGTACTTGACGCACACTGGAAGCTCGGGGACGGCGGACAGGGGAGCCATGGGGAGAGGTGCGCGCGCCGAGGATCATCGACCACGGTCGATGCCGGAGCTGCTGGGTCTGACTTTGCTGGGCGCACTCCTGCCCGGACTCGGTCTGATCGTCGGCGGTCGCCGGCGGATCGGTGCGTTCGTGCTGACCCTCTCGCTCGGGCTGGTCGCGCTCACCGTGTACATCGGTCTGACCCGTCGGGCCGAGGTCCTCGCGGCGGCCGTCGTACCGAGCCGGCTGCTGACCACCTCGGTCGTGATCGGCGTACTGGCGTTCCTCTGGATCGTCGTGATCGTCGCCTCGCACCGGTCGTTGCGTCCGGCAACAGGTGGTGCCGGCGGGCGGGCGATCGGCGCGGTCTTCGTCGGACTCCTGTGTTTCGCGATCGCGGCCCCGGCATCGGTCGGCGTACAGAGCGTGCTCGCGCAGCGCACCCTCGTGCAGGACGTGTTCCAGGCGGAGGGCGAGAGCAAGAGCGCGACCCGGCCGAAGGTCGTCAACGTCAAGGACCCGTGGGAGGACAAGCCGCGGCTGAACCTGCTGCTGCTCGGCGGTGACGACGCCCCGAGCCGGGTCGGCGTCCGGACCGACACGGTGATCGTGGCGAGTATCGACACCAAGACCGGGAACACCCAGCTGATCTCGATGCCGCGGCAGCTGACCTTCATGCCGTTCCCGAAGGACTCGCCGCTGCACAGGTTCTACCCGGACGGCTTCGGCAAGGAGGGCCTCAGCCTGGAGGGCCGGCTGGAGTGGATGCTGACCGCGATGTACCAGAACATCCCGGATGCCCATCCCGGCATCCTCGGCCCGTCCGACAACGAGGGCGCCGATGTGGTGAAGCAGTCCGTCGGTGAGGCGATCGGGCTGAAGCTCGACTACTACCTGCAGGTCAACCTGACCGGGTTCCCGGAGCTCGTCGACGCACTCGGCGGGATCACCGTCAACGTCAACGAGCGGGTCGCGATGGGCGGCATCAGCAGCTCGCACATCCCGCCGAAGGAGTGGATCGAGCCCGGTCCGAGCCAGCACCTCGACGGCCGGCACGCGCTCTGGTTCGCCCGCGGCCGGTACGGCGCCGACGACGACCAGCGGCAGATCCGGCAGCGCTGCGTGATCCAGAGCATGGTCGACGCGGCGGATCCGCAGACGCTGGTGACGAAGTACAAGGCGATCGCGAAGGCCGGCCAGCACCTCCTGCGGACCGACATTCCGCAGGAGCTGCTGCCCGCGTTGGTCCAGCTCGCGCTGCGGGTGAAGTCGGCGACCGTCTCCAACGTCACGCTGGACTCGTCGAAGCTGCGGCTGAAGTACCTGCACCCCGACTACGACGCTCTGCGCGACACCGTCGAGGCGGCGCTGGAGGCCCCGACCCCGCCGGCGACGACCCCGCCCACAACGCCGACCGCTCCGGTCAGCCCGAAGTCGACTCGGAAGCCGGCGAATCCGACGACCACCCCGCCCGGCCCCACCCAGAACCTGGTCGACGCCTGCGCCTACCACCCGAACGGCGACCAACCCAACTAGCCGTCCCCCGGACTACCCCGGCCGCCGACCAGCCTGACTAGTCGGCGATCGGGCGGCCGAAGAGGGCTTCGGCGACGGCGGCCAGGTGTGGGCGGAGGTCCTCCTCGGTTGCCTTGGACAACGTTGGCGTGCCCACCGCGGTCCGCAAGATGCCGATGCCGAGCAGCCAGGCCCCGAACAGCTCGGTCCGCAAGTCCTTGTCGTCGTTGCCCTCAGCAAGCTCCGAGAGCACGCCGAGGTACCCCTCGCAGACCTGTTGCCGCAGCCGGTCCTTCATGTCCTCGTGCCCAGCCGACCGGAGCATCGCGATCAGCGGATGCTCCCCGGCGTACTCCGCCCAGTCCTCGAACACCAACTGATGCATCAGCTTGGCCGGCAGTTCGTCGACCGGCCCGTCCGGCAGTACGACGGGAGCCGTCGAGCCAGCCATCGCCTCGGTGAACAGTGACGACTTGGACCCGAAGTACCGGAACACCAGCGCCGGATCCACCCCGACGTCCCCGGCCACGTCGCGCACGCTCGTCCCGTCGTACCCGTCCCGGGCGAATCGGAGCCGCGAACTCTCCAGCAGCCGGGTCCGCGTCGCCTGCCGGTCCCGCTTGTGCGTCATCCTCACGGTCTCCAAGTCGTCCGGCGGACTGCAAGTCATCGATCGTTGACATCTTAGCGCCCGGACATCTACGGTCTAAGTCACCGATCGATGACTTTGGAGATCAGATGAAGAACGTCGTGGTGGCCGGCGGGACGACCGGGATGGGCCGGGAGATCGCGCTGCATTACCTGCGGTCCGGTGGGCGGGTGACGGTGATCGGCAGTACGCCCGCCCGGGGTGAGGAGTTCCTCGCGGAGGCGGCCGGGCTGGGTGGCGAGGCGGCGTTCGTGCACGCCGACCTGCTGTCGATCGCGGAGAACCACCGGGTGATCAAGGAGATCGAGGAGCGGTACGACGCCCTCGACGCGCTGGTGCTGACCGCGATGCTGCCGTTCGTGCGGCGGCGGGAGACGGCGGACGGGCTCGAGGGGACGTTCGTGCTCTATTACCTCAGCCGGTTCATCCTCAGTTACGGCCTGACGGACCTGCTCGAGCGCGGCGAGACGCCGATCATCACGAACATCGGCGCGACCGGGATCACGAAGGGCGCGGTGAACTGGGACGACCTGCAGTTCGCCCGGAAGTACAGCATGGTCCGGGCGACGATGAGCGGCGGGCGGGCGAACGACCTGCTCGGCGTCCACTATGTCCAGAACCATCCGGGCGGGCGGACCAAGGTGCTGATGGTGCAACCGCCGTACACGAGGAGCGGGACCAACCACCTGCCGCAGCCGCTGCGGACGGTCGCGCGTGGGTTGGCCGCGGTGTTCGCGAAGGCGCCGGCCGAGAGCGTCCGGGACACGCTCGCGGTGATGGATGAGCAGCCGGACGGGCGGCTGATCCTGCGGGCGGTCGGGGAGACGGTGGATCCGGGGCTGAAGACGTTCGATCCCGGGGACGCTCGCCGGTTGTACGAGATCACCCAGAAGTTGCTCTGAAGTCGGGTGTCGATCTGGCGGTGGGCCGATCGACGTGAGAGTAAGTGGTCGACCGATACGACAGGAGTTACTGCGATGCGCTACATGATCATCAACAAGGCGGACGCCGACAGCGAGGCCGGCAAGTTCCCGGCGCCGGAGGTGGCGGCCGGGGTCGGCAAGGTGGTCGAGGACCTGGCGAAATCGGGTGTGCTGCTGTTCGCGGAGGGTGTGCACCGGAGCTCCCTCGGTGCGCGGGTGGCGGTCGCGGATGGTCGTCGTACGGTCACCGACGGGCCGTTCGCGGAGACCAAGGAGCTGGTCGGCGGCGTGATCGTCGTCGAGGTCCGCAACCGCGACGAGGCGATCGAGTGGGCCGCCCGCCTCGCCGAAGCCCTCGGCAACGAGGTCGAGGTCCGCCGAGTAGTAGAAGAAGCCGACTTCGCCCCCGACTCAGACCTCTACACCTGACCCACCTCCCAACCTGCCCGTCACCCCCAAGGCCCCGCCGGGCAACTCTCGAGCCCGACGGGCAACCCATCCCCGTCCCGCCAACCCCCGAGCCACCGGGCAACCCCCCAGCTTGCGGGTGATCCCTCGGGTTCGGGGGGTGGCGGGACCGGGGGTGGGTTGCTGTTGGGCTGTTGGTGTTGTTCTATCGGCGGGTGACGGTTATTGAGGCGCACGGGGCGGTTGACGCGGTCTGGCGGATCGAGTCGGCTCGGATCATCGCCGGTGTCGCGCGGATTGTGCGGGATGTCGGGCTGGCCGAGGAGCTCGCGCAGGACGCGCTGGTGGCCGCGCTCGAGCAGTGGCCGGAGTCCGGCGTACCGAACAATCCTGGCGCCTGGCTGATGGCGATCGCCAAGCGGCGCGCGATCGACCTGATCCGGCGCAAGGACACGTATCAGCGCAAGCTCGCCGAGATGGGCCATGAGCTCGAGATCGAGGGCGACAGCGTCGAGGACGATGTCGAGGCGATCCTCGAGGACCACATCGAGGACGACCTGCTCCGGCTGGTGTTCACGGCCTGTCACCCGGTCCTCACGATGGACGCCCGCGTCACGCTCACGCTCCGCCTCCTCGGCGGTCTCAAAACCGACGAGATCGCCCGGGCGTTTCTCGCGCCGGAGGCAACGATCGCCCAGCGGATCGTCCGGGCCAAGCGCAACCTGGCCAAGGCCAACGTGCAGTTCGAGGTCCCGGCCGGTGACGATCTCCGGGACCGGCTCTCGGCCGTGCTCGAGGTCGTCTACCTGATCTACAACGAGGGGTACTCCGCGACCGCGGGCGACGACTGGATGCGTCCGGCACTGTGCAACGAGGCGATGCGCCTCGGCCGCCTGATCGCGGGTCTGATGCCCGACGAGCCCGAGGTCCACGGACTGCTCGCCCTGGTGGAGCTGCAGTCCTCCCGCGCCAACGCCCGCATCGGCCCTGAAGGCGAGCCCGTCCTCCTACTGGAGCAGGACCGCCGCCGCTGGGACCGCCTGCTGATCCGTCGCGGTCTCGAAGGCCTCGACCGGGCCTGGACGATGGAGAAACCACCCGGCCCGTACCTGCTCCAGGCCGCGATCGCCGCCTGCCATGCGCGCGCCGCCGACCCCGAGGACACCGACTGGGCCCGCATCGCCGGCCTGTACGCCGTCCTCGCCCAGATCACGCCGTCCCCGGTCGTCGAGCTGAACCAGGCGGTCGCGATCTCGATGGCGTTCGGGCCGGAACGCGGCCTGGCCGCCGTCGACGCACTCGCCGACGACCCGTCGCTGAAGGACTATCACCTGCTCCCGAGCGTCCGTGGCGATCTGCTCTTCAAACTCGGCCGGCTCGACGAGGCGCGGAAGGAATTCGAAAAGGCTGCCGCCCTCACCCGCAACGAACGCGAACGCACCCTGCTGCTCGAACGCGCCGCCGCCTGCTAACTACTCCGCCCCGGCGAGCTATTCGGCGTCGTGCAGCAGTACGGCGACCTGCGTGCGATTGCTGACCTCGAGCTTGGCCATCAACCGGGTGAGGTGCGCCTTCACGGTGGCCGTACTGAGGTAGAGCTCCCCGGCGATCTCACGGTTCGTCCGGCCCTGCGCGATCGCGGTGGCGATGGCCCGCTCGCGGTCGGTCAGCGTGCCGAGCAGCTCGCGGGCGTCCCGCCGATCCCGATCCCGGTCGGGACTGGTGACGTGCTCGATCAGCCCGGCCAGCACGCTCGGCGACAGCACCGGCTCACCGTTCGCCGCCCGGCGGATCGCGTCGACAATGTCTGCGGGCGGCGTGTGCTTCAGCACGAACCCCGCCGCCCCGGCCCGGAGTGCCCGCAGCACCTGATCGTCGGCGTCGTACGTCGTCAGCACGATGACGGCCGGTGGATCCGGCGACTCGCGCACCGCCGCGGTCGCGGTGATCCCGTCCGTGCCGGGCATCTTCAGGTCCATCAGCACCACATCCGGCCGCGCCGACGCGACCAGTTCACGGACGCCGGCGCCGTCGTCGGCCTCACCGGCGACCACCAGGTCGGAGACGCCGCCGAGCATCGTGCGCAGACCCATCCGCACGAGCGGATCGTCGTCCACCAACAGGACCCGGATCATGACGCCAAGGGTAGCCAGGCGATCAGCCGGAACATGCCGTCCGCCTGACCGTAGCTGAGTCGCCCGCCGAGCAGATCAAGCCGTTCCCGCAATCCCAGCAGCCCAAGGCCCGCGCCGGGAACCGCCAATCCACTGCTGATCGCGAGCTCGTTGCTGATGACAACCGTCAACTCCTCGGCCGCATCGAACTCGATCCGCACCACGCGCCCCGGTGCATGCTTCCGCGCATTCGTCAGCCCCTCCTGCACCACCCGGTACGCCGTTCGCCCGGTGGCCTCCGGGATCGTTGCACTCGGCAACTCGCCGGCCTGGACCGGCTGACCCGACCGGACCGCGTCGTCGATCAACTCACCGATTCCCTGCAGTCCGGGCGGCCGTAGATCGGGCTCCGGCGGCTGCGTGTCGTCCCGCAGTACGCCGATCACCTTCTGCAGATCGGTCAGGATGTCGTGCGACGCGCCCCGGATCACCTCGGCGGCTGCCGCCACATCAGCCGCCGGAGCATCCGGCCGGAACGCCAATGCACCGGCGTGCATGCTCAGCAGCGAGATCCGATGCGCCAGTACGTCGTGCATGTCCCGGGCGATCCGCAACCGCTCGGACCGGCGAGCGTGCTCGATCCGGGTCTTCTGCTCGGCCTCCGCCCGTCGCGCCCGCCTGGCCGCCTCCTGGGACAGTCGCAACCGCAGTCGCAGGAACAGCCCCAGCTCGACGGCCCCGATCAGCACGAGTACGCCGTAGATCGGCCAGTACGTCTCGATTCCCTGCCGCACCACAAGGTTGATCGTCACCGCGGCCAGGGCGAACCCGGCGACCACGAGTGCCTGCTGGAAGCGCCGCCGTACGATGACCGACGCGATCGCCGCGGCCGGAGCCGCTGTCGTGGTGACCGTGGCCGCGGCCAGCAGCAGGGCGACCACCAGGATCGGCCGCTGCCGCCGGATCATCAGCAGCGGAGGACCGGCGACTCCGGCGACGACATCGAGCACGATCCACACCGGGGCGGTCTTCACCGTCGAGGTGAGTTCACCGGTCAGCGTCGCCGCGGCCACGAGGTAGGCGAGCAGGGTCAGGCAGACGTCGCCGAGGCGCCGCGGCCACACCCGCTGCTCGAGGTCGTCTTGGTCCACGCCTTCGAGCCTAGAAGCTGGGAAGGCCCTTTGGTGCCGATTGTCGACCATCGGCGAGTAGCTCTAGCCAGGTGGCTACTGCCGATCAGCCGGGTCCGACGGACAGGCTGGAACGCATGATCAGACGTCTCCTACCAGCCGCGATCGGCCTCCTGATGGCCGCCGTACCGCTGACCGCTGGACCTGTGGCCGCTCAGGCCGACCCGGACGTCGTGCGGATCCACGACGGGGCACTGCGCGGGGTGGCCGGCCCGTCGACCGTCACGTTCCAAGGCATTCCGTACGCCGCTCCGCCCGTCGGGCAACTGCGGTGGACGCCACCACGACCGCCGGCGCACTGGACCGGCGTACGGGATGCCACCAAGGCGACGCCGTACTGTCCGCAATCGCAGGGCGGCCAGCCGATGAAGGGGACCTCCGAGGACTGCCTTTATCTGCATGTCACGGTGCCGAAGGGCAAGTCGGCGAAACCGCGGCCGGTGATGGTGTGGTCGCACGGTGGCGGGTTCAGCTCCGGCTCGGGCAGCCAGCACGTGCCGACCAAGCTGGTGGCCGAGGGCAACGTGATCGTGGTGACGGTCGACTTCCGGATCGGTGTCTTCGGCAACTTCGGGCTGAAGGGCCTGCCGGGGTCGGGCACGTTCGGGATGCAGGACCAGCAGGCCGCGTTGCGGTGGGTCCGGGACAACATCGGTGCGTTCGGTGGTGACTCGCACAACGTGACGCTGTTCGGTGAGTCCGGTGGAGGGGTCGGGACTTGCGGGTTGCTCACGTCGCCGGGCACGCGCGGGCTGGTCGATCGCGCCATCATGGAGAGCGGATCCTGCCTGCTGAACTGGCCGCGCAACGGCCTTGCGATCGGGATCGCGGCTGGATCGTTCTGGCACCCACTGGCCACCGTTCAGGAGACCGGCCGGACCGCGGCCACGCACCTGGGCTGCACGGGCAAGTCGACGCTGCGGTGCCTGCGAGACCTGGACACGGACAAGGTGTTCGCCGAGTCCGACTCCTTCGGATCCATTGCCTATGGCAACCCGACCCTGCCGCTCGAACCAGGTAAGGCGATCAAGGCCGGGCTGTTCCCGAAGATCCCGATCCTGTCCGGTCACACCAAGGACGAGGCACGGGCGATCTCGGCTGTCGCGGAACTGCTGCTGAACCCCGTCACCGCGGACAACTACTCCACCCTGCTGACCGAGGCCTTCGGTGATCGGGCCGCCAAGGTGGAGGCTACTTATCCGGCCTCGCAGTACTCGTCGGCCGGTGATCACGCGGCGGCGCTGGCCTGGTCGGCGATGGACACCGATCGGGTGTTCGCGTGCCCGCAACGGGCCACGAGCGCAGCCTTCGCCCGCTCGGCGCCGGCGGTCTACGCCTACGAGTTCGCCGACCCGGCCGCGCCTGGGTACGTCCCGTTCCCGGCGGGCTTCCCGACCGGCTCGTCGCATGCGTCGGAGCTGAACTACCTGTTCGATGCCGCGGGAGGTGAGTCGTACCACCTGACCGAGGCTCAGCAGAAGCTGGCCGCCCAGATGCGCAGCTACTGGACGAACTTCGCCCGTACCGGAAACCCCAATGGCCAGAGCAATCCCAGCTGGCCCGAGTGGCCGAGTGTGCAGGTGCTCGCCCCCGGAGCCACTGCCCCGGGCGACACCAGCGACCACCACTGCAACCTCTGGAAGTGACGAAGGAGCCCCCGCGCAGCTGCGCGGGGGCTCCTCCCAAGCTCTTACTTGTGGCGGCGAACCATCCAGGTGACGGCACCGCCCAGGCCGAGCGCAACCGCCCCACCGACGGCGGCCACCGCCCTCGGGTGCTGGCCGGCCGACTCCTTCAACTGACCGGCCGACTCCTTCATGCGATGCGGCACGTTGAGCCGCTGGCTCAGTTGCTGCACGGTGTCCGCGAGGTGCTGCCTGGTCTGCTCGAGATCGACGCGGAGCGCCTCGGTCTCGGACAGCGGCTCGCGATGCGTGCCGTTCTTGCTGGTGGTGGTGGTCATGCGGTGATCTTCCCTTCCGGCTGATGGCCCTTGAGTGCTTCGAGGTCCTCGTGCACGCCCTCGACGGCATGCTGCGGAACGGGCGGAGTGGCCTGGCTGACATGACGCTTACCCAGCAGCGCCGCGATCCCAGCGATCGCGAACAGCACCACCGCGATGATCAGCGCCGACAACCACGCCGGTACGACGACCGCGAGACCCAGAACGGCCGCCGCGATCAACACTCCGAGGCCGTAGAACGCAACGGTCCCGGCCCCACCGAGCAGGCCGATACCGACCCCGGCCTCCTTGCCTTTGTCCTTCAGCTCGGCCTTGGCCAACTGAAGCTCTTCGCGAACCAGTCGGCTCACGTCGCTGGTCATCTGGCTGACCAGCGCGCCGATATTTTCCTGCGGATGCGAAGTCATGTCCGCCCGGTACCCAGTCGGCGTGACGCTATGCAACCACGCGCGTACGACGAATCCAGGCGGACGCGAACCGCCGAAAGTGATCTAGGTCACAGCCTGTCGAGGGGCGACCTGCACGCTCGACGCAGGGGTGAGGATCGTCACCGAGGAGGAACACCATGAACACGCTGGACTCGAAGGATGGCACCACCATCGCGTACGACAAGCGGGGGTCCGGGCCGGCGCTCGTCCTCGTCGACGGTGCGTTGTGCAGCCGGGCGCAGGGGCCGATGCCCGAGCTCGCCGAGGAGCTCAAGGACCACTTCACCGTCTACAACTACGACCGGCGTGGGCGGGGTGAATCCGGCGACGCCGAGACCTACGAGGTGGAGCGCGAGCTCGAGGACCTGGCGGCGGTGATCGAGGCCGCGGGCGGTTCGGCGTACGTGTACGGCTCCTCGTCCGGTGCGGCGCTGGCGTTGCGGGCCGCGGCGGCGGGCGTGCCGATCGAGAAGCTGGTCGCGTTCGAGCCGCCGTTCGTGGTGGACGACAGCCGGACGCCGATTCCGCAGACGTGGGTCGCCGACCTGCGCGCCCTCGACCCGGGCGCAGCCGTGCGGTACTTCATGACCAAGGGTGTCGGCCTGCCCGGTTTCGTGGTCACGATGATGAAGCTGATGCCGGCCTGGAAGGGGATGAAGGCGGTCGCGCACACCCTTCCGTACGACGCGGCCGTGCTCGGCGAGAACGGGTTCGGTACGCCGTTGGACCCGTCGCAGTGGAGCGCCATCGACCAGCCGGTCCTGGTCGTGAACGGCGGGAAGAGCCCGGCCTGGATGAAGACCTCCACCCGCTCACTCGCCGGCGCCGTCCCAGGGGCCGAGCACACCGAGGTGCCGGGTCAGACCCACGTCATCAAGGCCGCCGCGATCGCGCCGGTGATCTGCGGCTTCCTCACCTGACGACGAAGGGCGTCCGGAATGTCCGGACGCCCTTCGTCGTACTTTCGGATTCTGGTCAGGCTCCGGCGACCAGGGCGCCGGCGCCGGCGCGGGCCGCGTCGAAACGGGCCTGGGCGTCGGCCCAGTTCACCACGTTCCACCAGGCCTTCACGTAGTCCGGCTTCACGTTCTTGTACTGCAGGTAGAAGGCGTGCTCCCACATGTCCAGCATCACGATCGGGATCTGCCCGGCCGGCAGGTTGCCCTGCTGGTCGTACAGCTGGTGCACCAGCAGGTTGCCGCCGAGCGCGTCCCAGCCGAGGATGGCCCAGCCGGAGCCCTGGATCGTGGTGGCGCTGGCGGTGAAGTTGGCCTGGAAGGAGTCGAACGAGCCGAAGGACTCGTCGATCGCCGCACCCAGCTCGCCGTCCGGCTTGTCGCCACCGTCCGGCGACAGGTTCTTCCAGAAGATCGAGTGGTTGACGTGCCCGCCGAGGTTGAAGGCGAGCGTCTTCTCCAGCCCGACGATCGAGCCGAAGTCACCCTTGTCGCGGGCCTCGGCCAGCTTGTCGAGGGTGTCGTTCAGACCCTTCACGTAGGTCGCGTGGTGCTTGTCGTGGTGCAGCTCCATGATCTCGCCCGCGATGCTCGGCGCGAGCGCGCTGTAGTCGTAGGGGAGGTCGGGAAGCGTGTACGTGGTCAACTCTGCTCCTTCGTCGGGGCCCGCGCGGGCCGGTATCTCCGATGTCCTGGTTCAACGCCACCAGCTTGAAACTTCAACCACGGTTGAGGTCAAGGCGCCACGCGGAACAGCAGGCCCGCCCGGCACCTCCCACCAGTGCCCGGTACGCCACCGCTCACACAGCGACCCCCCGGGACACCACCAGCTTCACATACTGACCCGCAGAACCCACGAGGGCGTCTCACCTGACCGCGAGCACCAGCTTCCCGCGGGTTCGGCCGTCCTCCAGCCGCCGGTGTGCCGCGGCCGCATCCGCGAGCGGGAACACCTCCTCGACCTCGGCCCGGACGGCTCCGCTCTCGATCAACGCGGCGATCTCGCCGAGCGCGTGACCATCGGGTTCGACCAGGTACGACGCCACCCGGACACCGGACTCCGCCGCGCGAGCAAGCAGCTCCGGCGAGGTCCCGGACGGTACGGCGACCACCAGGCCACCCCGCCTGGTCACGGCCACGGACTGAGCCACCGTGGTGTCGCTGCCGATCAGGTCGACCACGACGTCGACGTCCCCGGTCGCCTTGGCTACGTCCTCCGAGTGGTAGTCGATCACCTCGTCCGCGCCCAGACCCCGCAACCACTCGTGCTTGCCGGCGCTCGCCGTACCGACGACGTACGCACCGAGTGCTTTGGCGAACTGCACGGCCAGGTGCCCGACCCCGCCCGCGGCCGCGTGCACCAGCACCCGCTGGTCCTTCTGTACGCCGGCCAGCACGGTCAGGATCTGGTACGCCGTGAGTCCCGCCAGCGGGACCGCGGCTGCGTCGGTGTGGCTGAGGTTGGCCGGCTTGCGCGCGAAGTGCCGCGACGGTGCGGTCACGTACTCCGCGTACGCCGAAGCCGCCCGCGGGAACCACGGCATCCCGTAGACCTCGTCGCCGACCGCGAGCGTGTGGACGCCGTGACCGATCTCCTCGACAACCCCTGACACATCCCAACCGAGGATGAACGGCGGATCCCCGAGGATCCCGGCGACGCCCTGACCCGCGCGAGTCTTGGCGTCGACCGGATTCACCCCGGCCGCATGAACCCGGACCAGCACCTCGGTGGGCAGTGGCGTAGGCCGCTCGACCTCGACCACGTGCAGGACCTCAGGACCGCCGAACGCGTCTTGACTGATAGCTCTCATGGCCCGCACGCTATCTGCGGGAGGGTAGTATCCCGCAAGGACGACTACTATCTAAAAGGAAGTACGAGGCATGGCGACCACCTGCGCGACCGGGATGCATGACAAGCACGACGTGTACGCCGCGCAGTGTCCGTGCCGCGACGTACTCGATCTGCTCGCGAACAAGTGGGCCGCCCTCACGATCGGTGCGCTGGAGGACGGCCCGCTGCGGTTCGGTGAGTTGCAGCGGCGGCTGCAGGGGATCAGCCCGAAGGTGCTGACCCAGACCCTGCGCCGACTCGAGGACAACGGCTTTCTGCATCGGGAGATCTACCCCGCTGTGCCGCTGCACGTGGAGTACTCGCTGACCGACCTCGGCCACAGCGTCTCCACTCCGCTGGCCGCCTTACGCACGTGGGTCGAGACTCACCTGGACCAGCTCAGCGCGTAGGGCCTTCGCGAACTCGTCCGGTACGCCGACGAATCCGGTGTGGTCGCCGGGGAATCGCGTCGGCGTGATGCCGAGGCGGTCGGCCAGCGCGGTCGAGGTCCGGTCGCAGAGCTGCCCGGTCGACTCCTCGCCGATACCGACGACGATCCGTACGTCGTTGCCGCGCAAGGTGTCCACGTCCGGCAGCCAACTGACCGACTCGCGCAGTTCGTGCGCGAACCAGAACCGCTCGTCCGCGACCTGCTGCGGGTCCCGCTCGCCGCTGAACATCCCCTCGATCATGCCGTCCGGCACCTGGATGTTCGCGATCGCGAAGAACTGCTTCCACGCGCCGATCACATCCCCGGCGAGGTAGTCCGCCATCATCTGTTCGGACCTGGCGAGCAGTTCGTCACCGTCCTCGACGAGCCGGTCGAGCGGCGGCTCGTGTGCGATCACCGTGCTCACGACATCGGGATGGTTCTGCGCCAACGCCAGCACGGTGACCGCGCCACCACTCGAGCCGAGCGCCGTCGCGGGGCCCGCGTCGACGTGCCGGATCAACCGGGCCAGGTCGTCGGCGCGCTGCGCGGGTGTCGACGTACCGCCGGCGTGAAGCCGACTGCGCTTCACGCCGCGCGGATCCGTCGTCAGGACCGTGTAGTCGTCGGCCAGCAGCTCGGCCAGGGGTGCGAACGCGTCCGCATCCGTCGGCGCTCCGACCAGGACCACCAACGGCCCGGTCCCGCGCACCTCGTAGTACAACTCCGCCTCGGGAACCACCAGTGTGTTGTTCATGGCTACTCCACGAACGGCACCCGCCCCGATGGACAGGGTCAGTCGGAGAGTCCGAGCTTGCGGAGCAGATCCTGATGCGCGAACTGGCCGTAGTACTCGATCATCGAGGCGATCCTGCCGTCCCGGAACGTCGCCCTGATCGCGAACCTGTTCTCGTAGTGGTCGCCGGTGACGAGCTCGGCCACCATCCGCTCCTCGATGATCGCCACGTCCGGGTCGTCGGTCTGGTGGAAGACCAGGTCGTGGATGGTGATGCTGCGAGCGGCGGAGATCAGTCCGGTGAACGCCGCATGCAGGGCTTCGGTGCCGGTGATGACCGCCGGCAATCCGGCGACGGGCAGAGCGGCCTCGTAGCTGCCGTCCGGCTGCCAGCACTCGACGAAGGCGTCGATGTCGCCGCCGAACAGGAACCCGGCGGAACGCTGCCAGAGCGCCTCGTTCCGGATCCGTGCGGCGTGGATGTCGATGGTGGTCGCTGAACTCATGACGAAACTCCTTGGTCTGTGACGTGGTTGGCAGCGGGTACGGCGAGGTCGGTGCTGCGCATCGGCGTACCGGTGCCGTGGATGCGGCGGGCGTAGCGGCGGAAGGAGCGCCGGCCGAGGGGCGGTAGCAGTCGACGTACTGGCGCGGGCAGGTTCGCGAGCTCGAGCCCGATGACCTCGGGGTCGCCTTCGTAGAGCATCATTCCGAAGCCCAGCGACATCTTGCGTCGCGGAATCGAGGACATCCCTTGCGCGGTGAACTCGGCCCACTCCGCGACCGTGATGTGCTGGGCCATCAGCGGAAGCAGGTGTGTCTCCTCGGCCTGCAGATGCTCGACCAGTGCCGTGCACAGCTCGGTGAGGACCTGCGCCAAGGCCTCGCCGTCGCGGCTGGACGCGGTCGTCCGCCAGGTGTCGAGAGCCGCGTTCGACTGCTCCAGCAGGCCGGCTACTGTCTCGTGCTGGCTCTCCATCACATGCACCAGCGGTGCGAGCTCCTGCGGGACCCGTTCGAGCAGGGCAGCCCAGAGCAGGTCGTCCTCGATGGTGTGGTGGTGGTGCAGCAACGCCAGGAAGAGGCCGACGTGCTCTGCCACCTGCCGGGTACGGCGCTTGTCGCCGGCGACCGTTCCGCGGATCGCGGCCGGGCTCAGCCCGAGCTCGCGGCGGAAGTTGTCATGCACCACCTTCATCATCCGGACATCGGTGAGTCCCGGCCCGTGCAGTTGCCGTCCGTCCGCGGTCTGGCTTGTCATCGTCCTCCTCCTTCGCTGTGTGATGCTCCGATCGTGGGCGAGGGCACTTGGAAGTCACCCCGGTCCGGCTTGGAACCGAATTGCTGTCAATCGGCGCGGTGCCGGGTTAGCGTCGTACCGTGCGGTTTCGGGTGTTGGGGCCGGTCGAGGTTCTCGATGCCGACGGGGAGCTGGTCCAACTGGGGGGCCAGAAGCAGCGGGCCCTGCTCGGCCTGCTGCTCGCGTCCGGAGGCCGGGTCGTCTCGGTGTCCCGGATCATCGACGAGCTGTGGGCCGACGATCCGCCGGCGAAGGCGCTGGTGTCGGTCCAGTCCTATGTCGCGAACCTGCGCCGCGTGCTGGAGCCCGATCGGGCCGCCCGGTCCGCGGCCAAGCTCCTGGTCACCCAGCCACCCGGTTATTCGCTGGCGGCCGAGTCGGTCGACGCGGTGGAGTTCGAACAGTTGCTGACCGCGGCCCACGACGTACTTCCGACTGATCCCGGGCGGGCTCGTGAGTTGTTCGGGACGGCCGCCGGTCTGTGGCGCGGGGAGCCGTACGCGGATCTGTCCGCGACCGTGCCGGGTCTGGCGGCCGAGGCTGCCCGGCTCGGCGAGCTGTGGCTGCTCGCCACCGAGAATCGGGTCCGTGCCGATCTGGCGCTGGGCGGCCATGAGCGCCTGATCGGCGAGATCGAGCAGCTGGTCGAGCTCCATCCGCTGCGCGAGACCGCATGGGGCCTGCTGAGCTTGGCCTTGTACCGATCTCAGCGCCAAGGTGAGGCGCTGGACGCATTACGCCGAGCCAGGCGGGTGCTTGCCGAGGAGCTCGGAGCGGATCCGGGTCCGGAGTTGCGCCGGCTGGAGCAGGCGATCCTCGATCACGATCCGAGCCTGGAGGCAGCACCGCTCGCTCCGGCGCGGTCGGTCAGCGGCTCGGTGGACGGTTTCCGTCCGCCGGCCCCTGCCGGGCTGGTCGGCCGGGACAGCCACCTGACCGGGCTCACCGAGCACCTCGTCAACGCGAGTGCCGGACGTGGGGTGGCGATCCTGGTCACCGGAGAGCCGGGCATCGGCAAGACCGCTCTCGCTCGCGCGCTGACGGCGACTGCTGCCGCGATGGGGCTCAAGACCGGTTGGGGTCGTTGCGACGGCGCCGACGGTGCACCCGCGCTGTGGCCCTTCTCGCAGGCCTTGGCGGAGTTGCTGGATCACGACAGTCCAGGCGCTGCGGCCCTGGCCGCGCTGACTCCAGGCGATGGTGGGTCCGGTACGACGGATGCGGACACGGCCGCTTTCCAATTGGCTGAGGGTGTCAGTGCGCTGTTGCGGTCGGCCGGCCCGATCCTGCTGGTGCTCGACGATCTGCATCGCGCCGACGGCGACACGCTGCGTCTGGTGCAGCGGCTCGGCGCGACGCTGTCCGGGCTGCCCGTCGTACTACTGCTGACCAGCCGGGACGCGGAGGCCGATCTGACGCCCGAGGTCGGGTCCGTGCTCGCCGATCTCGCCCGGGCGGGTTTGGTGCGGATGGGACTGCACGGCCTGGATGAAACGGAGGTACGAGCCTTCGCGAGGTTGCACCATGACGCCGACATACCGGTCGAGGTGGCCGGTGCGCTGCTCGAACGGACGAACGGGAACCCGTTCTTCGTCGGCGAACTGATCCGGCTGCTCGCCGAACAGCGACGTCTCGCCGATCCCGCGGCCGCCGGATCGCTGGAAGTGCCTGACGGTGTGCGGGACGTTGTCCGGCAGCGGATCTCCCAGCTGCCGGCCGAGGTGGAGCCGTTGCTCTCCGCCGCCGCGGTCTCCGGGGTGACGTTCGACGGCGATCTTGCCGAGGCAGTGTCCGGCGTGCGGCCGACGATGCGGTGACAGCGATGGAGACGGCGCTGCTGGTCGGCCTGATCGTTGCGGACGGCAACGAGTACCGCTTCACGCACGCGCTGGTACGGGAGGCCGTCTACGCGCGTGTGCCGTTGGGTCGGCGCCGGCAGTTGCACGGCGCACTCGCCGTACTGCTCGAGCAGCGGTTCGGCGGCGCTCGGCTGGCGGAGATCGCGCATCACCACGCGCAGGCAGGCCCTGATCATGCTCGCGCCGCATGGAGTTCGGCCGTCCGCGCCGCAGGGGTGGCCGCTCGCCAACCCGCGCCGGCAGAGGCCGCCCGGCTCCAGCTTCTCGCGCAGGCCTCGGTCCAGCGGGACACCACCGCGACCGCCACCGATCGGTACGACGTACTCGTCGGGCTGGCGCGAGCCCAGAAACGGGCCGGGCAGGAGCGGCAGGCCGGGGAGGCAGCACGGGCCGCGGCCGAGATCGCGCTGGCCGATGGGAATGCGTTGACGGCGGCTGAGGCAGTGGTCGGGATTACTGCCGACGGGGTGTGGAGTTGGCGGGAGTACCAAGTGGTCGACGTCCAAGGGGTCGCGTTGATCGAGCGATTGCTGCGCGAGGTTCCGCCCGGGGCCGAGGTGATCCGGGCCAGGCTGCTGGCGGCTCTGGCGGGTGAGATCTACTACGACCCCGACGCCGGGCGCCGGGCCGTCGAGCTGTCGACCGAGGCTGAGCGGCTTGTCCGCGGCCGGGACGGTGATGAGTTGGCCAGAGTGCTGGAGCTCCGCCATCTCGCCTACGAACGTCCGCAGTTGCTCAGCGAACGACTGGCCGCAGCCAATGAGCTCGTCGACCTCGCCGAGTCCGCGGATGATCCCGTCGCCCTCGCTCGCGCGTTGGTGTTCCGGGGCCGGGATCAGATGGAGCAGGGCGATCTGGCCGCCGGCTTGCGTGACTACCAACGCGCCCGGGTCCTGGCCCAGACCCATGCGCACGCACCGGTCCTCGTCGCACTGGTCTGGGCTGACGCGGTGATCGCGATCGCGCGGGGCCGGTTCGCGGAAGCGGAAGAGGCGATGGCCGCCGCCGGCCGGTTCCACTCGCTGACGACCGTCGCGGGTGCGGCCGAGGTGCCGATGGCGGTCACCGCGACACTGCATCTGGTCCGCGGTTCGCTCCCGTCGATCGAGCCGATGCTCGCCGCCGCGGCCACCGCAACGGGTCTCTCCTTGCTGCGTGATTGGCACGCCCTGGCGCTGGTGGAGGCGGGACGAGCAACGCAGGTGCGCTCCGATCTGGGGCCGTGGAAGCTACAACCGGATATCGCGACCGATTACCTGTCCCTGACCCACCTCGCGATCCGGGCCGAGCTGTGGTCCAGATTGGCGTCACCGGATGCGGCCGCGGACCTGCTGGGCCAGTTGGCGCCGTACGCCGAACGTCTGGTCATCGGCGGCACCGGCATCTCGGTGACCGGGTTCGCCGGACATCAGGTCGGCCTGCTCGCCCGTACGTGTGGGGACCTCGACCAGGCGATCGAGCACCTGGCGATGGCACTCGATCGCCACCAGCAGGCCGGACTCCGGCCGTTCGCTGCCGCGAGTGCCCGGGAGCTCGCGATCACCTTGCGCCAGCGGGGCCGGCCCGCCGATCATGTCCGTGCTGCGTCGCTAGGAACTCCGTAGTCCGCGCTTGCTCTGCCGCCGTTCCGATCGGCGCAAGCATCAGGTCGGTGATCCCGGTGTCCCGCAATTGATCGAGCCGCTTGGCGATCGTGTCCTCGTCCCCCACGAGCAGTACGTCGGCCGGCCCGTCAACGCCCTCGCGATCGAGCATCGCGCGATACTCCGGCACCTGACCGGCCAGCGCGAAGTCCTTCGCGAACCGCGCACGTACGGCGCCTTCGTCCGCGGTCACGCACACCGCGAACCCAGCGACGATCCGCGGGGGAGTGTCCGCGGCTTTGGTGATTGAGGGCACGACATGGTTTGTGAGAGTGCGCGGGCCGGTCATCCAGGTGATGGTCCCGTCCGCGAGTTCGCCCGCCACGCGCAGCATCGCCGGGCCGAGCGCGGCCACCAGCACCGGCGGCGCCGCCGCGCCTTCGACGGCGACCGATCCAACCGCGGTGAGCGTGTCGCCGTGATGGTTGACGGACTCGCCACGCAGCAACGGCCGCAGTACCTCCAGGTACTCACGGAGTCGTCGAGCCGGCCGGTCCGTGGGCAATCCGTACATCCCGCCGACCATCCGCGAGATCCCGGCCCCGATGCCCAGGATCAAACGATTGCCAGTCGCCGCCTGAACGGTCAGAGCGTGACTGGCCAGCACCAGCGGATGCCGCTGGGGGAACGGCACGACCGCGGTGCCGAGCTCACCCGCACCTCTGCCGGCCAGGGCGAGTGTGGTGAGGGCGTCGAGGTTCGGTCCCTGCGAGATCCACGCGGTCCCGCTCGTCGCCCGCACCTGCTCGGCGATCACACCGAGGTCGCGTTGTCCGCGAACATCGCCGTACGCGAGTCCGATCTGCATCTCCGCCTCCAGAGGTAAACGGGGTGGTCCCCCGGTTAAGGGTTGCTACGATATGGGGGACCACCCCAGTTAGCAAGAGAGTTGATCGTGCGAGCCGATGCGCAGCGGAACTACGACCGCCTGGTCGCGGTCGCCGCCGAGGTCGTCGGCGAGCAAGGCGCCGACGCCTCACTGGAGGAGATCTCGCGCCGCGCCGGTGTCGGATCAGCCACCTTGCACCGCCACTTCGGTGGTCGGGGTGCGCTGCTCGAAGCGGTCTTCCAGAACCGCATCGACACCGTCTGCGCCCAGGCCGAAGAGCTGCAGGATCACCCGGAACCCCTGCAGGCGTTGACGATCTGGCTCCACAGCATGGTTGCTCACATCACCAGCACTCGCGGGCTGGGGCCCGCTCTGGTGATGAGCGCCGAGCGAGGATCCGCGTGCCACGAACGCATTCTGGCTGCGGGTCGGAGCCTCCTCACCAAGGCTCAGGTCCGCGACGACATCGCGATCGAGGACCTGCTGAAACTCGTCAACGGCATCTCCTTGGCCAGTGACGAGGACACCGCTCAGGCTGACCGTCTCCTCGACCTGGCAATCCGGGGGATAGCACCCGGGCACAGCTAATAGACTTCGTGGTCTAAACCCTCCGAACGATGGCTTGAGGTTCGTTGTGCTCACCATGCAGGACGCGCTGCTCGCGCTGACGAAGTACTGGACCGATCGGGGCTGCATGATCGTGCAGCCGTTCAACACCGAGGTCGGAGCCGGAACGCTGAACCCGGCGACGATCCTGCGCGTGCTGGGTCCCGAGCCGTGGCGGGTCGCGTACGTCGAGCCGAGTGTCCGGCCCGACGACAGCCGCTACGGCGAGAACCCGAACCGCCTGCAGACCCACACCCAGTTCCAGGTCGTGCTCAAGCCGGACCCGGGCAACCCGCAGGAGCTGTTCCTGTCCAGCCTCGAGGCGCTCGGCGTCGACATCCACGCGCACGACGTGCGGTTCGTGGAGGACAACTGGGCCAACCCGGCGACCGGTTCCTGGGGTCTCGGCTGGGAGGTCTGGCTGGACGGTCTGGAGATCACCCAGTTCACGTACTTCCAGCAGGCCGGCGGCATGACGCTCGACCCGGTGTCGGTGGAGATCACCTACGGCATCGAGCGGATCATGATGGCGCTGCAGGGTGTCTCGCACTTCAAGGACATCTCCTACGCACCGGGCATCTCGTACGGCGAAGCGTTCGGCCAGGCCGAGTACGAGATGAGCCGCTACTACCTGGACGACGCCGACGTCGAGTCGCAGAAGCGCCTGTTCGAGGAGTACGCGAACGAGGCGCGCCGGATGATCGACGACCGCCTCCCGGTGCCTGCGCACATCATGGTGCTGCGCTGCTCGCACACCTTCAACGTCCTCGACGCCCGCGGCGCCGTGAGTACGACGGAACGGGCCAAGGCGTTCGGCCGGATGCGGACCCTGGCCCGCGAGGTCTCGCGGTTGTGGGCCGAGCGCCGGACCGAGCTCGAGCACCCGCTGGGGATCGCGGAGCTGCCGGCGGCGGTCCCGCAGCCGACCGAGTTCCCGGCGAGTACCGGGACCCGGCAGCTGACCTTCGAGATCGGCACCGAGGAGATGCCGCCGTCCGAGGTCACCAAGACCGCCGAGGCCGTCAAGACAGCACTCACCGAGAAGCTCGCCGCAACGAGGCTCGGCCATGGCGCCATCACGACGTACGCGACGCCGCGTCGGGTGGTCGCGTTCGTCGCCGGTGTGCAGGCCGGTGAGCCCGACGCAGAGCGCGTGGTGCGTGGCCCACGAAAGGCAGCCGCGTACGACGCCGACGGCAACGTCACCAAGGCCGCCGCCGGGTTCGCCCGTGGTCAGGGCGTCGACGCGAGCGAGCTGCACACTCTGGACGTCGACGGCGTCGAGTACGTCGCGGTGACCAAGCCGGACCGGGGACGCGGTGCGGCCGAGGTGCTGAGCGGCGTACTGAGCGAGATCGTCAGCGGGTTGCGGTCGGACAAGAACATGCGGTGGAACGACGCCAAGCTGTCGTTCACCCGGCCGGTCCGCTGGCTGGTCGCGCTGCTGGGCGACCAGATCGTCCCCGTGTCCGTGTCGTCGCTGGCCGCGGGCCGGACGACGCGCGTACACCGGACGGCCGCGCAGCCGCAGGTCGAGATCGCCTCCGCCGAGGGGTATCTGGACCTGCTGCGGATCCACGGCATCGAGGCGGATCCGGCCCGTCGCCGCGAGCAGATCGTGACGGCATCCCGCGAGCTGGCGACAGGTGCCGGTGGTGGCATCGACTTCGAGGGCGAGTCGGCGCTGGTCGACCAGATCGTGAACCTGGTCGAGGAGCCGACCGCGATCCTCGGTGGCTTCGCCGCCGACTACCTGGACCTGCCCGGCGAGATCCTCACCACCGTGATGCGCAAGCACCAGCGGTACCTGCCGGTGCGCGACGCCGACGGCAAGCTGTTGCCGCACTTCGTTGCCGTGGCCAACGGTTCGGTCGACGAAGACCTGGTGCGTGGTGGTAACGAGGCCGTGCTGCGGGCGCGCTACGAGGACGCCGCGTTCTTCTGGCGGGCCGACCTGGAGACCTCGCTCGAGGACATGAAGAGCGAACTGGACAAGCTGGCCTTCGAGGAGCGGCTCGGCTCGATGGCCGACCGGGCGGGCCGGATCGGCCGGATCGCTCTCGCCCTGGCCGACGTGGTCGAGCTGTCCGAGGACGACCTGACCACGCTGAAGCGGGCCGCCGAGCTGGCGAAGTTCGACCTCGGGTCGCAGATGGTGGTCGAGTTGACCAGCCTGGCCGGCACGATGGCCCGCGAGTACGCGCGTCGCGCCGGTGAGACCGAGGGCGTCGCGCAGGCGCTGTTCGACATGGAGTTGCCGCGGTCCGCCGGTGACCCGGTGCCGTCGACGACTCCGGGTGCGTTGCTCGCGCTGGCCGATCGCTTCGACCTGCTGGCCGGTTTGTTCGGCATCGGCGCGAAGCCGACCGGTAGCTCGGACCCGTTCGCGCTGCGTCGTGCGGCCGCCGGTGTGGTCGCGATCCTGCGCGAGCACCCGGAGCTGCAGGCGATCACGCTGCCCGTCGGACTGAAGGCCGCCGCGACGGAGATCGGTGCCCAGGGCATCGACGTACCGGCTGAGTCGCTCGACGAGGTGTCCGAGTTCACCGTACGGCGGTACGAGCAGCAGCTGCTCGACCGTGGCGACGATCACCACCAGGTCGCCGCGGTGTTGCCGTTGGCAACTGCTCCGGTGGTCGCGGACGAGGCTCTGAAGGCACTGCAGGAGCTGGTCGGCAACAGCGACTTCGCCGAGCTGGTCGCGGTCCTGCAGCGAGTACGCCGGATCGTCCCGGAAGGCACCGAGGCGTCGTACGACTCGAGCCAGCTCACCGAGCCCGCCGAGGTCGTCCTGCACGAAGCAGTCCAGAAGGTCGGCCAGGCACCCACCGGTCTGGCCGACTTCGCCGACGCCGCCTCGGTCCTGGTCGAGCCGGTAACCACCTTCTTCAACGAGATCCTGGTAATGGCCGAAGACCCGAAGCTCCGCGCCGCGCGGCTCGGCCTGCTCGCGACGATCAGCCGGCTGGCCGCACCGGTCCTGGACTGGCAGGCACTCGGGACGAGCCTTACTGCGGCAGAGTGAGCAGTCCGGCGAGACGTTCGCCGATCAGGCGATAACCATCGGGCCCTGGATGCACATCATCTGCATACAGGGCCCGAGCTTCGTCTTCGGTGAGGATTGTGCGGCCGTCGATGAGGTGTACGGCGGGGTCGGTGCGGGCGCCTAGTTCGACGCAGGTGCGGACGTCGTCGAGGGTCAGGCCGACGGCATTCGGTGTGCCTTCGCGGTTGGGGGCCAGCAGGGGAGTGATCACGACCAGCGGCGTCTGTGGGTGGCCCGCGCGGACCGTGGCGATGAACGACTCGACCTGGCCGGGCAGCGTGCGGCCGTTGTAGGTCGCGCCGCCGTGGATGTTGATGCCGAGACACAGCGAGATCAGCCGGGCCGGCAGATCCCGGATCGTGCGGGCCACGATCGGATCGAGGTGGCACTCGCCGGCGAAACCGAACGAGAAGCACTCCCAGCCATGCTGCCGGGCGACCAGCGCCGGCCAGGTCTCCGACGGTCCGTACGCGCCGCCGGACTGCGTGATCGAGCTGCCGTACGTGATCCACCGCGGCCCGCTCGGCGCCAGCGGCTCGGCGGCGCCGTCGAAGCTCAGCCCGCGGATCGCGATCCTCCCGGTCTGCGGCAGCCAGATCTCCACCTCGACCGGCCGGCCCGGCAGCTCGACGACCAGGCGTTGCTCACCCTCCTGCACGGCGCAACGCTGGTAGAGCTCGCCGTCGACGAGCACGTCCACCGGCGTGAGCTTCGAGTAGATGCTCAGGTTTGCCCGGAGCTCGAGTCCGACCGAGGTTGCCGCCGTACGCCAGGCGCCGCGGACACCGGCTGGGGTCGCAGCGCGAGCCCAGAGGCCCTGGCCGACGCGGTCCGGATTCGCGGTCCACTCGGCAAGCTGGAAGTCCTGTTCGCGGGGGTCGAGTCGCCAGAAGGTGGTCCAGCCGTCGGCATCGACCTCGCGGTGCTGGAACCCGGTCCACCGGTCGATCATCAGCGTCCTCCTCGGATGCCCCGGAGTGAGCGGGCGACGGGTTGGGCGGCGGCCGAGGTGAGGCGGGCGACCGCGCGCGCACCGAGGCTGGCGTCGACGTGGGCGAGCATGACCGCGGCCGCCGTACCGGAGTCTCCGGCCGCGATCGCGTCGACCAACGCGAGGTGTTCGGCGTGGGTGCGGTCCAGATCCTCGTCGGTCCGGCCGTCTTCGAGAGCAAGCCTGCGATACCGGTCGGCTTTGTCCCACAGTGCGTCCAGTTGCTGGACCAGCAACTGGTTGTGGGAGGCCGAGTAGATCGCGACGTGGAACCGGCGATGCGTGAACAGCTCCGCCGCGCCGGGATCCTTCAACAGCGGCAGCAGTTCGTCGGCCGTCGACCGGATCAGCGCGAGGTCGGCCCGGGTACGCCGTTCCGCCGCGAGGCCGGCCGCCAACGGGTCGAGGGAGCGGCGGATCTCGACCAGGTCCCGGGCCTCCTCCGCGGTCAGCCGGGTGACGCGGGCATCCCGGTGCGCGTCCAGCTCGACGAGTCCCTCGGTCATCAGCCGGCGGAGCGCCTCGCGCAGCGGAGTCGTGCTGATGCCGAGCTCGCGGGCGAGCGTCGCCTGGGCGATGACCGCACCGGGCACGAGGTCCCCGCGCAGCACCTGCTCGCGGACCAGGTCGTAGGCGACCTCAGCCTTCGTCACGCCGAACTCCTCTCGGTTATAACACCGAAGGCGAGGATATCAAGGCATGAGACGACCTGCACGTACCTCTTGACGGAGAAGGTTATAACGACTGAAACTCATCGGCATGAGCCATCGACTGGGAGTGTTGCTCGGCGACGGGATCGGGACCGAGATCGTGCCTGCCGCCGTACAGGTACTCGACGCGGCGCTGGCCGCCGCCGGTGCACCGGCCGTTGAGTGGGTTCCACTGCCCGTCGGGGCGGCGGCGATCGAGACGCATGGCAGTGCGTTGCCGGACGTCACGGTCGAGACGCTGACCAAGCTCGACGGCTGGCTGCTCGGTCCCCATGACAGCGCGGCGTACCCGCCCGAGCATCGTGCGGTGCTGAATCCGAGCGGGTTCCTCCGCAAGCACTTCGACCTGTTCGCGAACATCCGCCCGGCCAAGGCATTCGAGGGAACGCCCGCGCTGGTGCCCGGGCTCGATCTGGTCGTGATGCGCGAGAACACCGAGGGTTTCTACGCGGATCGCAGTACGTATCGCGGCACCGGCGAGTACATGCCGACGGCGGATGTCGCGATCGCGATGGGGATCTTCACCCGGCCCGCGATCGAGCGGATCGCGCGGCAGGCGTGCGAGCTGGCGATGCGCCGGCGCCGGCGGTTGACGATCGTGCACAAGGCCAACGTGCTGGCGATGACGACGGGCTTCTTCCGCGACATCTGCCGGGAGATCGCCGACGACTATCCGGGGCTGGAGGTCGACGACTTCCACATCGACGCGATGACGGTCCACCTGGTTCGGCACGGGGCGGACTTCGACGTCCTGGTCACCGAGAACATGTTCGGCGACATCCTGTCCGACCTGACCGGCGAACTGGCCGGGTCGCTCGGGATCGCACCGTCCATCAACGCGTCGCACGACCGGGCGATGGCGCAGGCCGCGCACGGTTCGGCACCGGATATCGCCGGCCGCGGTCTCGCCAATCCGACCGCGATGATCGCGTCCGGCGCGATGCTGCTGGACTGGCTCGGTCTCCAATCGGCCGCCGAGCTGATCGATCGCGGGCTGCGGGCAACAGTTGCCCGAGGCATCCGTACGGCGGACCTGGGTGGCAGCGCCGGTACGGCGGAGTTCACCGCGGCCGTGGTCGACTCGATCAGCGCATGATCGAGTCATTGCAGGGGATCGCTCCGGACGGGATGCCGCGAACACTGCGGATCCTGCTGGAGAACGCACTCCGGCACGGCACGGCGAGCGACGTACTGCGGAACTGGAAGCCGGGCGTGGTCGGCGAGCTCGAGGTGTATCCGTCGCGCGTGTTCCTGCACGACACGAACGGCGTGCCGGTGTTGGCGGATCTGGCTGCGTTGCGGGACGCCATGGTTGCTCGGGGCAAAGACCCTGGGCTGGTCGATCCGGTGATCCCGGCGGAGCTCGTCGTCGATCACTCGGTGATCGCGGACGTCTTCGGCCGGCCGGACGCACTCCAGCTGAACGTGGTCCGCGAGTACGAGCGCAACACCGAGCGGTACAGGTTCCTCCGCTGGGGGCAGCAGGCCTTCCGGCAGTTGAAGGTGGTCCCGCCAGGTGCCGGGATCATGCATCAGATCAACCTGGAGTACCTGGCGCGCGTCGTCGAGGAGCGCGACGGGTGGGTGTTCCCGGACCTGTGCCTGGGCACGGATTCGCACACCACGATGGTCAACGGGCTCGGCGTACTCGGCTGGGGGATCGGCGGGATCGAGGCCGAAGCCGCGATGCTCGGCCAGTCGGTGTCGATGGTCCTGCCGCCGGTCGTCGGAGTCCGGCTGAGTGGCGCGCTTCCGGTCGGGACGACGGCGACCGATCTCGTCCTGACGATCACCGAGACCCTTCGCGCGCACGGCGTCGTCGGCAAGCTGGTCGAGTTCACCGGTCCGGCGCTTGGCGAGTTGGGGGTGCCCGACCGCGCGACGATCGCCAACATGAGCCCGGAGTTCGGCTCGACCGCGGCCTACTTCCCGATCGACGACCGCACGCTCGACTACCTACGCTTCACCGGCCGCCCAGCCGAGAAGGTCGCGCTGGTCGAGAGCTACGCCCGCGAGCAAGGCCTCTGGCACGACCCCTCCGCCGAGCTCACCTACGACGAGTACGTCGACCTCGACCTGGGCAGTGTGGTCCCGTCGATCGCGGGCCCGCGCCGCCCGAACCAGCGCACGTCCCTGACCGATGCCAAGCAGGCGGCCGAGTCCGAGCTCCCGCCGGGCCCACGAACGACCGATGGCCCGGGTCACGGTGCGGTCGTCATCGCCGCGATCACCTCCTGCACCAACACTTCTAACCCGGCAGTGATGGTCGCGGCCGGTCTGCTTGCGAAGAACGCCGTCGAGCGTGGTCTGGTCAGCAAGCCGTGGGTGAAGACGACCCTGTCGCCGGGGTCGCGCGTGGTGATGGACTACCTCACCGCGGCTGGACTCACGACGTACCTGGAGAAGCTCGGCTTCCACCTCACCGGCTTCGGCTGTATGACCTGTATCGGTGCCTCGGGCAATCTGATCGACGAGGTCGCGGAGGTGGTACGCGGGGAGGACCTGACGGTCGCGGCAGTCCTGTCGGGCAACCGCAACTTCGAGGGCCGGATCCAGTCCGACGTACGGCTGAACTACCTCGCCTCGCCGCCGCTCGTCGTCGCCTACGCACTGGCCGGCCGGATGGACATCGACCTGCTGAACGAGCCGCTCGGCGACGGCGTCTACCTCCACGACCTCTGGCCGCAGCCCGCCGACATCGAGGCGGTCATCAAGCAGACCCTGAAGCCGGAGCTCTTCGAGCACGCGTACGACGATCTCTTTGCGGGCGACGACCGCTGGCAAGGCTTGGACGCGCCCTCGGGTGACACGTTCACGTGGGGCGACTCGACGTACCTGCGACAGCCTGACTACTTCACGAAGGTGCCGGACGATCTCACCGGCGCGCGAGCGCTGGTGCGACTCGGTGACTCCGTCACGACGGACCACATCTCACCGGCTGGTGCGATCCCGGCGGACAGTGTGGCCGGTCGCTACCTGACCGACCAGGGCGTTCGGGATCGGAACACCTACGCGTCGCGTCGCGGCAACCACGAGGTGATGGTCCGCGGTGCCTTCGGCAACGTTCGCCTGCGCAACCAGTTGGCCCTGGGGATCGAAGGATCGGTCACTCGCGGCCCGGACGGCGAACTCACCTCGATCTACGAAGCGGCGATGGCCTACCGGGCCGCCGGCGTACCAATCGTGGTTGTCGCGGGCAAGGAGTACGGCACCGGATCTTCTCGCGACTGGGCCGCCAAGGGACCGGCACTGCTCGGAGTGCGCGCCGTACTGGCGCAGTCCTTCGAACGGATCCATCGGTCCAACCTGGTCGGCCTCGGCATCCTGCCCTTGGAGTTCCGGCCCGGTGAGGGGGACGACCTCACCGGCGAGGAGCCGATCGACATCGAACTGCACGACGACGGCTTCGCCACCGCGCGGTCCGCGGGCAAGACCTACCGGCTGCGGATCCGCCTCGACACACCCCGCGAGCACGACTACCACCGGCACGGCGGCGTACTGCCCTACGTGCTGCACCGCCTCAGCGAAGGGCAATCCCTGTGATCGCTTCGATCAACCCCGCCACCGGCGAACACCTGACCAGCTTCGACGTCTCCGCCCCTGAACTCGGTGCGGCAGTGGTTGCCCAGCGCAACTGGCGCTCGACCAAGATCGGCGAGCGCACCGACCTGCTGCGGTCGCTCGCGGGCGTCCTCAGGACCCGCAAGCCCGAGCTCGCCGAGCTCATCGCCACCGAGATGGGCAAGCCACTGGCCGAGGCCCTCGGCGAGATCGAGAAATGTGCGGCCACCTGCGAGTACTACGCCACCAACGCCGAGGGGTTCCTGGCCGCCGAGCAGGTCACCGCGGAGGGCCGGATCGAGTTCGAGCCGCTCGGTGTCGTCCTGGCGATCATGCCGTGGAACTTCCCGTTCTGGCAGTTCTTCCGGTTCGCCGCACCGGCTCTTGCCGCTGGCAACGGTGCGGTCCTGAAGCACGCCAACAACGTGCCGCAGTGTGCGCTCGCGATCGAGTCCGTCCTGCGGGCGGCGGGCATGCCGGACGGTCTGATCAGCGTTGCCCTGGTCGAGACCGAGCAGGTCGCCGGATTGATCGAGGACGACCGGATCGCGGCGGTGACCTTCACCGGATCGACCCAGGTCGGCCGGATCATCGCCGCCCAGGCCGGGCGCGCGTTGAAGAAGCAGGTGCTCGAGCTCGGCGGCTCGGACCCGTTCATCGTTCTGGCGGACGCCGACCTGGTGACTGCCGCGAACACCGCGGTCAAGGCCCGGTTCCTGAACACCGGGCAGAGTTGCGTCAACGCGAAGCGGTTCATCGTCGAGGAGTCGGTCGCCGACGAGTTCGTGACCTACTTCGCGGCCGGTGTGGATCGGCTCGTGGCGGGTGATCCGCTGGACGGTGAGACCACACTCGGTCCGCTCGCCCGGGAAGGTCTCCGGGACACGTTGGACGACCAGGTTCGTCGTACGGTCGAGGCCGGGGCGACGCTCGTACGCGGTGGTTCGGTGATCGATGGGCCGGGGTTCTACTACCAGCCGACGGTGCTTGACCACGTGCTGCCGGGGATGGCGGCATTCGACGAGGAGACGTTCGGGCCGGTCGCGGCGATCACCCGGGTGCGTTCCGCCGACGAAGCGATCCGGTTGGCCAACCAGACCGAGTTCGGCCTCGGTGCGTCGCTGTGGACCACCCAGGAGCGGGCGCCGGAGCTGATCCGTCGCCTGGAGGCCGGCGCGGTCTTCGTGAATGCGATGGTCGCGTCGGATCCGCGGCTACCGTTCGGCGGGACCAAGCAGTCCGGGTACGGGCGCGAGCTCGGTGCCTACGGGATGCGCGAGTTCATGAACGTGAAGACCGTGTGGTCGGCCGACCCGGCGCCGCGGCTCGTGATCCGGCCCGACGAGGTGGAGGTCTTCGACCGGGGCAGCGGCGTACGCACGGTTCCGTACGTCGGGGCGTGGAACGGCGACTCCAACAAGATCACCACCGGTACGACGGTCTTCGCGGTCGGCACCCAGATCCCGCTGCACTCGCACAACGTCGAGGAGTCCGTGCTGATCTTCTCCGGTCAGGCAACCGCGGTGATCGACGGCCAGCGCGTCGACCTGGAGGCGGGCGACGCGACCTGGGTCCCGGCCGGGGTGCCGCACCAGTTCATCAACCGCGGCGACACCGAGATGACGATCTACTGGGTGTACGGCGGCCGCGCGGTAACGCGAACGATGACCGAGACCGGGGTGACGGTGGCCCACCTGTCCGCCGCCGACCGGGGCGCTGTCGCCGCCACGAGCTAGCCTGTCCGACGGAGAGAGGAGCACTGCATGACGTTGACTCCCGCGGAGGTTGCGGAGCGGTCCGAGCAGGTTGCACCGAAGTTGCGGGAACACCTGCCGCCCACGCCGTTCGTCCGGTACGACGCGTTCAGTGACGAGGTCGGCGCGGGCGTGCTGGTGAAGAGCGAGCACCTGCAGCGGACCGGATCGTTCAAGGCGCGCGGTTCGATGTCCAAGATCCTTACGCTGACCGACGAGCAGCGGCAGGCCGGTGTGGTGACGGCCTCGACCGGCAACCACGGACTCGGTGTCGGCAACGCGCTCGCGACCCTGGGCGGGCACGGCATCGTCTACCTGCCGGAGAACGCGTCGCCGAGCAAGGTCGCCGCCCTGAAGCGGATCGGCCTGGAAATACGGGCCGAGGGCAATGATTCCGGCGTACTCGAACCGAAGGCGCGGGCCTATGCGGCCGAGCACGGTCTCACCTATGTGCCGCCGTACAACGACCCGGACATCATTGCCGGCCAAGGCACAGTCGCCGTGGAGATCCTCGAGCAGTTGGCCGGCGAGCCGCTCGACGCGGTCGTGGTCGCCGTCGGCGGCGGTGGCCTGATCAGCGGGGTCGCGTCGGTGCTCAAGAAGCACCTGCCCGGGATCCGGGTGTACGGCGCGTCGCCGATCCTCGACGACGCGATGGCCGCGTCGGTGCGGGCCGGGGAGATCGTCATGGTCGACGCGAAGGCGACCCTGTCGGACGGTACGGCGGGCAGTGTCGAGCCGGGCAGTATCACCTTCGAGCTGTGCCGCGAGCTGGTCGACGAGTGGGTGCTGATCGGCGAGGACCCGATCCGGGACGCGCTACGGATGGTGATCGACACCGAGCACCAGCTGATCGAAGGGTCGGCCGCGATGGCGTTCGCCGCCGTTCGGCAGCGCCGTACCGAACTGGCCGGGAAGCGGGTCGCGGTGGTGTCGTGTGGCGGCAACATTTCGTCGAGCACCCTGGTGGCCGCCCTCGGTTAATGTGGTCCGGTGCGTGAACTCGTTGTGCTGGGCACCGGAAGTCAGGTGCCGTCGCGCGAACGCACGCAGAACGGGTACTTCCTGCGCTGGGACAACGAAGGGTTCCTCTTCGATCCGGGGGAGGGGACCCAGCGGCAGATGCTGTACGCCGGGCTCGCGGCCGGTGCGATCACGCGGTTGTGCGTGACGCATTTCCACGGTGACCACTGTCTCGGCGTACCGGGGATCGTGCAGCGGTTGTCGCTGGACGACGTACCGCATCCGGTGCATGCGCATTATCCGGCGTCCGGGCAGACGTACTTCACGCGGTTGCGTTACGCCGCGTCCTTCTTCGAGCGGGCCGAGCTGCTCGAGGAGCCGGTCGAGGAGGACGGGCTGCTCTCGGTCGGGTCGTTCGGTCAGCTGTGGGCCCGGCGGCTGGAGCATTCGATCGAGTCCTTCGGCTATCAGCTGATCGAGCCCGACGGCCGGCGGATGCTCCCCGACAAGCTGGCCGCGGCCGGCATCACGGGCCCTGCCGTCGGCCGGTTGCAGCAGGCCGGCTCGCTGGAGGTCGACGGACGGACGGTTCGGGTCGAGGACGTCAGCGAACTCCGTCCGGGCCAGCGCTTCGCCTTCGTGATGGACACCCGGCTCTGCGACAACGTCCTCCGCCTCGCGGAGAGTGCCGACCTCTTGGTGATCGAGTCGACGTACCTGTCGTCGGAGGCGGAATTAGCTCGTCGTTTCGGCCATTTGACCGCCCGCCAGGCAGCCCGGGTGGCCGAAGAATGTGGCGTCCGCAAGCTGGTCCTGACCCACTTCTCGCAGCGCTATCTGGAGCCTGAGCGCTTCTACGAGGAGGCGGCCGACGAGTTCTCCGGCGAGATCCTGGTCGCCTCGGACCTCAGTCGCACCCCGGTCCCGTCCCGCCGCTAAAACGAACAATGAATGACGAGCGGACCAACTCTGCCTGATTCCCCTGATCGGCCAATTAACATCAGCGACGAATGTAAATTGCCGAGCTTCAGGAGCAACCTCTCGTGCGCACTACCCGTCCCCTGCCGGCGGCGATCGCGCTCATCGGTGTAGGCGCAGTAGTGGCGGTAGCGGTGTGGCGGCCCTGGGAGGATTCCGCGCACGCAGCCGGTGGCCCGGCCGAGATCTCCGTGTCCCGCAGCCAGTGCGGCCAGGGCTGGACCGACGCGAAGACCGGTCGGCAGACGCTCACCGTGCACAACACCGGCGACGCAGCCGCCGAAGTCGATCTCGTCGAGGTCGGCAGCAACAAGGTGTACGGCGAGGTCGAGGGCCTGGGCCCGAACACGAGCGCGCCGATGGACGTGCAACTCGGCGCCGGCCGGTACGCGATCCGCTGCCTGATCGAGGACACCGACGCGATCACCGGTCCGACCGTCACGCTCACCGGCGACGCGAAGGGTGGTCCGGCCGCGGTCGCCGTGACCAAGAACGACATGCTGCCGCTGGTGAAGCAGTACGAGACCACGATCGTCGGCGGCGTCGCGGACCTGGCCGTCAAGACGGACAAGCTGCGTAGCGATGTGGACGCCGGCAATCTGGCCGCGGCCCGGGCCGACTGGCTGCCCGCTCACCTCGCGTACAACTCGCTCGGAGCGGCGTACGACGCGTTCGGCGACTTCGCCGACCAGATCGACGGATCCGCCGGCTTCCATCCGTTGGAGAAAGGCCTGTGGCACAACGCGTCCGCCGCATCCCTGAAGCCGATCGCCGATCAGCTGGCAGCCGCCGTACATGGCCTGCAGGCTGACCTGCCCAACGAACAGGTCGATCCGAACGATCTCGGGCTGCGCGCCCACGAGATCATGGAGAACGCGCTCCAGTTCGAGCTGACCGGCGAGAACGACCAGGGCAGCGGTACGTCGCTCAACACTGCGCTGGCCAACCTCGACGGCACGGCGAAGGTGCTGGCCATCCTGGACCCGGTGCTCAAGCCCCGCTATCCCGAACTGACCCAGGTGAAGATGTGGGAAGCCCGGGTCCGTGCGCTGCTGACCGCGCACCGGAACACCCCGGTCGCCCAGCTGGACCAGAGCACCCGGGAACAACTCAACGGCGCGGTCGGCGAACTCCTGGAGCAGCTCGCCCCCGTCGCGGCCCTCTGCGAAGTCCGGAGAAGCTCATGACCAGCCGTCGGTCGTTCCTGCGCGGGACGTTGGTCGGTGCGGGCGCGGCGGCTGTCACCGGGTTGTCGCTGTCCGCTGATGCGGCGGCTTCGACCTCGGTCGCGTTCCACGGTGTGCACCAGGCCGGGATCACCACCGACCAGCAGAAGCAGGCGATCTTCGCGTCGTTCGACGTCATCGCTGCCAACAAGGGCGAGCTCACCGACCTGTTCAAGACGCTGACCGATCGGGCCCGGCTGCTGACCGCGGGCGGTGCGTTGCCGCCGCTGGGGATCACGGCCCCGCCGGCCGATTCCGGCGTACTCGGACCGGACATGCCTGCCGACGATCTGACGGTCACCGTTGCCGTCGGGGCGTCGCTGTTCGACGAGCGGTACGGCCTCACGGGGCGCAAGCCGGTGAAGCTCACGGCGATGAAGGAGTTCCCGAACGACAGCCTGGACGACGCCTTGTGCCATGGGGACCTGAGCTTGCAGGTGTGCGCAACGGAGACCGACACCGTGCTGCACGCGCTGCGGGACATCGCCCGGCACACCCGCGGTGCGATGCAGCTGCGCTGGCGGGTCGACGGCTTCCAGAGCCCGCCGCGGCCGTCCGGTACGCAACGCAACCTGATGGGCTTCAAGGACGGCATCGTCAAACCGGCGTCGACCGACCACGACAAGCTCGTGTGGGTAGGTAAGGGCAACGGTGAGCCGGCCTGGACCGAGGGCGGCAGCTACCAGGTACTGCGGCAGATCCGCATGCTGGTTGAGTTCTGGGACCGGGTGTCGGTCGGCGAGCAGGAGAACATGTTCGGCCGGCGACGGGACTCCGGTGCACCGCTGGACGGCAACAGCGAGAGTGATCTGCCCAACTATCCGGCCGATCCGACCGGTGCCGCGATCCCGCTGACCAGCCACATCCGGATGGCCAACCCGCGCACTCCGGCCACTGCGTCCAGCCAGTTCCTGCGCCGCGGCTACAACTACGACAAGGGCACCGACGCGGTCGGTGACCTGGACATGGGGCTGTTGTTCTGCGCGTACCAGCAGGACATCGCCCGGCAGTTCGAGGCTGTCCAGACCCGGCTGATCGACGAGCCTCTCGTCGACTACATCCGGCCGGTCGGTGGCGGCTACTTCTTCGTTCTTCCCGGTGTACGGGACGGCAACGACCACTTCGGGCGGTCGTTGCTCGGATGAGTTACTCAGGAGGGAAAGGCATGCGCGCAAGACTCCGTGTCGCAGCCACTGCCGCCGTCGCGGCGGCAGCGGTGTTGCTGGCCGGCTGTAGCAGCGGTGGCGACACCAACCCGGTGGCCAACGCCGCCTATTCGTACCGGCCGGTCCACCCGGCCACACCGATCCAGCACGTGGTGGTCATCTTCGGCGAGAACATCTCGTTCGACCACTACTTCGGTACCTACCCGAACGCCACCAACGCCGACGGCACGCCGTTCAAGGCGGACCGGCACACGCCCAAGGTGAACGGGCTGTCGAAGCAGTTGCTGACGCACAACCCGAACGCCTACGACCCGAAGCGGCTGGCGCCCTCGCAGGCACTGACCTGCGACCAGAACCACGGTTACGGGCCGGAGCAGAAGGCCGCGAACGGCGGCAAGATGGACAAGTTCGTCGAGAACACCGAGACGGACAAGTGCACCGGCCAGCCCGTGCTGTTCGGCGAACCGGGCCTGGTGATGGACTACTACGACGGCAACACCGTCACCGCGATGTGGAACTACGCCCAGCACTACTCGCTGAGCGACAACTCCTTCGACACGGTGTACGGCCCGTCCACCCCGGGCGCACTGAACCTGATCTCCGGGCAGACGCACGGCGTGCAGGCCATCGACCCGAAGACCGGCAAGCCGACGACCGACGCGTACGCCGTGCAGTCGCCGGACAAGAACGGGATCGGTACGGTCACCAACGACCCCGACCCGTACTACGACAACTGCTCGAACAACAACGGTGCTGCTAGCAACAACCTGGCGGTCATGCACGGCCAGAACATCGGTGACCTGCTGAACCAGAAGCACGTCACCTGGGGCTGGTTCCAGGGCGGCTTCAAGCCGACCAGCTCGGCCGGCGGCAAGGCCGTCTGCGGTGCGCAGCACGCCAACGTCGGCGGCATCTCGGCGCTCGACTACAGCCCGCACCACGAGCCGTTCCAGTACTACAAGTCGACGGCGAACCCGAAGCACCTGCCGCCGAGCTCGGTGAAGGCGATCGGCCAGACCGACCAGGCCAACCACCAGTACGACACGTCGGACTTCGACGCGGCCGTGGCCGCGAACAACCTGCCGGCGGTCAGCTTCCTGAAGGCCGGCGAGTACCAGGACGGTCACGCCGGCTACTCCGACCCGCTGGACGAGCAGGCGTTCGTCGTGAAGGAGATCAACCAGCTGCAGAAGTCCAAGGAATGGTCCTCGACCGCGGTCGTGCTGGCCTACGACGACTCCGACGGCTGGTACGACCACGCCAAGTCGCCGACGATCAACGGTTCGAAGGACGCCGCGCTCGACCAGGCCGCGGCGTGCGGTCGCGCACCGGTCTCCGGTGGCTACGCCGACCGCTGCGGGTTCGGCCCGCGGCTTCCGCTGCTGGTGGTCTCGCCGTACGCGAAGACCAACCACGTCGACCACTCGCTGACCGACCAGACCTCGGTGCTGAAGTTCATCGAGGACAACTGGAAGACCGGCCGGATCGGCGACCACTCGTTCGACCAGCGGGCCGGCAGCCTGACCGGGATGTTCGACTTCCGGCAGCGGCCGAGTAACAAGAAGCTGATCCTGAACCCGAAGACCGGGACAGTCGTCAGCAACCACTGACCCGTCGCGCTAGGAGGCGCCCTGATCGGCGAGGAAGTCGTCGATCAGGGCGTTCACCTCTTTGGGGGACTCGAGCGCCGCGAGGTGCGCCGACTGCTCGAGTACGACGAAACGCGCACCCGGAATCGAATCCGCCATCTCCTCGGTCTCGTCCACTGGGAAGGTCGCGTCCTCGGCTCCGGCGACCACGAGGACCGGCGTGCGGATGGTGCTGAACAACTCGCGTTGATCGGGTCGGTGTGGGACGACGCTGGTGACCGCATGGCGGCCGGAGCGGATGTCGACCCGGCTCGCCAGGTCGTTGACTGTGGCAACGACCTCTGGTTTCTCCCGTTTCGCCGTCGGGCCGAGGAATGCGTCGCGGACCGGGTTCTTGAGCGGGCCGCGGATCCCGCCGAGGAGTTGAGCCGTCCGGGTCAGGACGCCGTACTCGAGTTTCTGGCGGAGACCGGCGGGTGATGCGGTCGCGTTCATCAGTACGGCGATGCCGGTGCGGTCGGGGTGGAGCGCGGCGAAGGTGCCGCCGATCATGCCGCCCCAACTGTTGCCGATGACATGGACCTGCTCGACGCCGAGGTCGTCGACGATCGCTCGGATCACCTCGGCGCACTGCTCGAAGCTGAACGGGCCTGTCAGTGCTGAGCTTCCACCGTGTCCGGGCGGATCGACCAGCACGACCTGGAAGCGATCGATGAAGTGCTTGGCCTGGCCGGACCACAATGTGCCGTCCATCAGAAGACTCGGCCAGAACAGCATCGTCGGGCCTTCACCGCCGATGCGGAGCCGGATCCGGCCCAGCACGGTCTCGACGTACCGATCCTCCACCCCGGCGAGCGTCATGGCTGAACGCTACCGCTCAGTTCGGCGGGACAGAGGCAGCCAGGCGCGTCGCCAGTTCCTGGACATGTGCGATCAGCTCGGGCGGCGATTGGATCTCGAACGGATAGCCGATCACCCCGAGATGGATGGCGAGTTGGTCGAGGCTGTTGGCGCCGGTCTCGACCAGAGTCGTCTCCTCGTCCACCTGGGTCACGGTCGCGACGTTGGACGGGAACCGGTCGGCGACCTGGTCGACCGTTGCCTGGACCAACAGGCGGGCGAGGTAGCGGTAGCCGCCGGAGGCGATTCCGCGCTCGGTTCGGTCCAGCTCGGGTACGTCACGTGGGGTGAACCGCGGTCCGGTCGGGATCCGCGGCTCGAGCCGGTCGAGCCGGAACGTGCGCCAGTCGGCGCGGTCGAGATCCCAGGCCACGAGGTACCAGCGGCGGCCCATGTGGACGAGGCGATGCGGCTCCGTCGTCCGGGTGGTCGCCGTACCGTCGTGGTTGCGGTAGTCGAAGCGCAGGCGTTGGTGGTCGCGGGATGCGGCGGCGACTGCCAGCAGGACGTCTGGCTGGACCGACGGTCCGCCGGATGGGGTGACGGCAACCGTTTGGAGCAGGTTGATCCGGTGGCGGAGTCGAGAGGGCAGGACCTGTTCGAGCTTGGTCAACGCGCGCACCGACGACTCCTCGATCCCGGCGACGCTCCCGGTCGCGGCTGCACGGAGTCCGACGGCGACGGCGACCGCCTCTTCATCGTCGAGTAGCAACGGCGGCAGCGCGGCGCCGGCTCCGAGCCGGTAGCCGGCCACCCCGGGTACGGCGTCGACCGGGTAACCGAGGTTGCGCAGCTTCTCCACGTCCCGGCGGACCGTGCGGACCCCGACGCCGAGCTCGTCGGCCAGTGCGGTGCCGCTCCAGTCTCTCGGTGACTGCAGGAGCGACAGGAGTTTGAGCAGCCGTGCGGACGTTTCCAACATGCTTCTGATTCTGTCACTCAGCTAGGACTGAAGCTGTCCTAACTGGGTGACAGAGTCGAATCATGATCAAGCCATTCAGCATCGACATCCCGCAGAGCACCCTCGACGACCTCGCGGCCAAGCTGGCCGGCGCCCGGCTTCCCGCCCCGCTACCCGGTGACGACTGGGATACCGGCGTACCGGTGTCCTGGCTGTCTTCGCTGGTCGACTACTGGCGGACTTCGTACGACTGGCGAGCGGCGGAGGCTGAGCTCAACGCGTATCCGCAGTTCACGACCGAGATCGATGGGCAGCGGATCCACTTCCTGCATGTTCGCTCGGCTGAGCCGGACGCGCTGCCGTTGCTGCTCACGCATGGGTGGCCGGGGTCTGTGGTCGAGTTCCTGGATCTGATCGGGCCGTTGACCGATCCGGTCGCGCATGGTGGGCAGGCTTCGGATGCCTTCCATGTAGTGATCCCCTCGCTGCCGGGGTTCGGGTTCTCCGGGCCGGTGTCGAAGAGCGGGTGGTCCCGTCAGCGCGTGGGGCAGGTGTGGGCGTCGCTGATGGAGGAGCTCGGGTACGAGCGGTACGGCGTACAGGGTGGTGACATCGGCGGGGCGGTGTCGCCGGCGGTCGCGCGGGCGGCTCGGGAGCGGGTGGTGGGGGTGCATACCAACGGTGGTCCGTCGTTGCCGCCGTACCCGCTGCCGGAGGAGGAGTTGAAGACGCTGACTCCGCTGGAGCAGGATCGGATCGCGCGGATCGGTGAGTTCTTGCAGAAGGAGTTTGGCTACATCTCGATCCAGTCGACCCGGCCGCAGACCGTTGCCTATGGGCTGGTCGACTCTCCGGTTGGTCAGCTGGCCTGGATCATGGACAAGTTCATGGCCTGGACGTATCCGGCCGAGAAGTTGCCGGATGCAATCATTTCCCGGGACCGGCTGCTCACGAACGTGATGATCTACTGGCTCACCGGCACCGCGAGTTCCGCGGCGTACGTCGGCTACGCCCAGCAGGAGGCGTGGGGCACCAAGCTGGAGAACTCCGGCGTCCCGACAGCCGTCCTGGCCTTCGCCCACGACGTCCCGGTCCGCCGCTACGCCGAACGCGACAACAACATCACCCGCTGGACCGACGTAGACCACGGCGGCCACTTCGCCGCCCTAGAAGAACCCGAACTCCTACTAACCGACATCCGAGAGTTCTTCCGCAGCTTGCGGTGAGTACGAGCGTGATCCGGGCCGTCCACATCGCACCTGTGGGCGGCCCTTCGCGTTATTCGTAGTCGGTCGAAGTGGTCAGGTATGCCCACGTTTCGGCTTCTTCGGCGCGAGATCGAGAGGCGCGGGCGGCGTGGGTGAGGGCGTCTTTCCCCAGGAGCAGGCGCAGGGGTGGGGTGTCGAGTCCGACAATCTCAAGGATTGCGCGAGCTGCCTTCTCCGGGTCGCCGGCTTGCTCGCCGTCGGTCGCCACCCGGTAGCGGTTCATCGCGCCAACGGTCTCGTCGTAGTCCGCTCCCACTGGAGCGATCGTCATCGACGACCCACCCCAGTCCGTCCGGAACGCGCCTGGCTCAACGATCGTCACCTTCACCCCGAACGGCTTCACCTCGTTGTTCAGCACCTCCGAGAACCCCTCAACCGCAAACTTCGCGGTCTGGTAAGCCCCCATCCCCGGTGTCCCGCCAACCCGCCCACCGATCGACGAGAACTGCAGGAAATGCCCACTCCGCTGCTCGCGGAACACCGGCAGCGCAGCCTTCGTCACGTTCACGACCCCGAACAGGTTCGTCTCGAGCTGCGCCCGGAAGTCATCGTCCGGCGTCTCCTCGATCGGTGCACTGTTCGCATACCCGGCGTTGTTCGCCACCACGTCGAGCCCACCGAACGCATCCAGTGCAGCCTGTACAGCGTCCTTCGCCGCATCCGCGTCCGTGACATCAAGCGCGACCGCTTGGATCTGCTCGCCGTACTTCGCGACGAGGTCGGCCAGCTGCTCAGGCTTGCGCGCCGTGGCGACCACGCTGTCCCCGGCACCCAGCACCGCCTCGGTCAACGCTCGCCCGAGGCCCCGGGAGCTCCCAGTGATCAACCAGATCTTGCTCATGCTCAGTCCTAACTAACCAAACGGTTGGATATACCTCTAGCTAACCAACCAGTTGGTCGGAAATCAACTAACCGGTTGGTTGGTACGCTGACGCCATGCAGCAGCGGAACGCCGATCGGACCAGGACGCGGATCCTCGCCGCCGCCACCGAGGAGTTCGCGGCGCGCGGGATCGCGGGCGCGCGGGTGAGCCGGATCGCGGAGGTGGCCGACTGCAACAAGGCGATGCTCTATGCGTACTACGGCAACAAGGACGCGCTGTTCGACGCGGTCTTCACCGCGTTCGTGGACGCCTACCTGGACGAGGTGGGATTCGACGCCGCGGACCTGCCGGCCTATGCGGGCCGGGTGTTCGACTACTTCGAGGCGCATCCCGATCATCTGCGGCTGTCCACCTGGTACCGGCTCGAGCGGCCGGAGGGCGAGCCGTTGGCGGCGATCCTGGCTGTGAATGCGAGCCGGCTGGAGGAGTTGCGGCGTGGTCAGCGGCGACGGGAAGTGCCGCGGGACTTCACGGCGGTGAGTCTGCTGTCGTTGATCCAGGCGATCGCGACGAGCTGGTCGTCGATGAATCCGGAGTACGGCACCGAGGGTTTGCCCGAGGCGTCGCGACGTAGAGCGGTTGTGATGGCGGTGCGGAAGATTCTCAGGTGATTCATTGGTTGGGCCGATGGAGTTCTCAGCCTTGCGAGCTCTACTCGTAGCAGAGGGAACTGGGCTGAGGAGGGCAACCGCGATGAATGACGGCGCTGGACGGCAGGAAGCTGGACAAGAGCCTGCGCAACACCCGGGCTACTGGCAGCAGCAGACCGGACCACAACAATCCGGTCCGCAGTACGCCGGCCACGCAACGCCGTACGGCGCGCAGCAGGGTGTGCCGCAGTACGGGGCGCGACCGCAGATGGGGCCGCAGTTCGGCGGGGGACAGCCGCCGTACGGTGGATATCCGCCGTACCCGTTCGGGCCGCAGCCCCCGGCGCCGAAGCGGCGTGGACGGCGACTGCTGGGCGCGGGTGCACTGGGGCTGGCCGCGGTGGTGGTCGCCGGATCGGTTGCCTGGGGCATCGGTCAGCGGACTGACGGCGGTACGTCGCAGCTTTCGCAGCAGCAGCTGGACCCGGCGTCGGTCGCGGCGAAGGTATCGCCCGGTCTGGTCGACGTGAACACGGTGCTCGGTTATGAGGGCGCACGCGCCGCCGGCACCGGGATCGTCCTCACCGCAGATGGTGAGGTCCTCACGAACCACCACGTGATCGAGGGTGCGACGTCGATCAGCGTGACGGACATCGGCAACGGGAAGACGTACACCGCGAGTGTGGTCGGGTACGACGACACGCACGACATCGCCGTACTGAAACTGAAGGACGCGTCCGGGCTGGAGACCGCGAAGACCGGTGACTCGGACAAGGTCACGCTCGGCGACGACGTGGTCGGGGTCGGCAACGCGGGTGGTGTGGGAGGTACGCCGAGTTACGCGGCCGGTGAGGTGACCGGGCTGAACCAGGCGATCACCGCGACCGACGAGAATGGGCAGGACCCGGAAAACCTGACCGGCCTGATCGAGACCGACGCGAACATCCAGGCCGGGGATTCCGGTGGTCCGTTGGTGAACACCTCGGGCGAGGTGATCGGCGTGGACACGGCCGGAGGCGGGGGCAACAACGGCGGCCAGGGTCGCCCGGGTCAGACCGCCGCTACGACTGGTTCCACTGCGACCGCTGGTTCCACGGCGACCGCGACGCTCGCTGGGTACGGCGATGGGTCCGGGAACGGCGACGGGACCAGCAACGGCTTCCCCTTCGGCAACGGGAACGGCTTCGGCGACGGCTCCGGCACCGGAAACGGCGACGGTTCGGGCACCGGGAACGGCCAGAGCAACGGCGACGGGTCGGGCACGGGGAACGGCCAGAGCAACGGCGATGGGTCGGGTAACGGCTTCGGGAACGGTGACGGCTCGGGTACCGGAAACGGTCAAGGGAACGGCGACGGGTCGGGTAACGGGAACGGGTCGGGGAGCGGTACGACGACGCAGGGGTATGCGATCCCGATCAACACGGCGCTCGACATCGCCAAGCAGATCGAGAGCGGGAAGGCGACGGAGACCGTACACATCGGATCGTCCGCGATGCTCGGGATCTCGGTTGTCACGACGCAGGGCACGACCGGTGCCGTGGTCGGCGACGTACTCGCCAACGGCAAGGCCGACGACGCCGGCATCACCGCCGGTGACGTGATCACCTCGTTCGCCGGTCAGACCGTCGACTCGCCGGACGCCCTGTCGAGCCTACTGAACAAGCAGCACCCCGGCGACAAGGTCGAGGTCGGCTGGGTGGACCAGTCCGGCCAGACCCACAAGGCCACGATCGAACTGATCACCGGCCCGGTCCGCTGACCCACAGACCCGGTCCGCTGACCCCAGCGCCACCCCCTCGCTGAAGCGGACCGAACGATCGGGCCCGACGCCGAACCCCCAGGCGTCCGGGCCCGATCGGTGCGTTCGGACCCAGGACGCTCAGGCGTAGAAGCCGGACTGCCAGGTGGGGTGGGTGGGGACCCATCCCAGGGTGGTTCGGGCGTGGCCGTTGGTGGCGCCTCGGGCCCACGGGGTTCGGGGGGACGGCGGCGCGGACGGGGGAGGGGCGCCTACCGACTGGGCGAAGGAGGGCACCCAGTCGGAGGCGGCTGCGGGGGTGTTGTCGACGATGTTCACCGGGCCGGAGGGCCAGGTCAGGGCGGAAACAGCCGCGGCGGCGGCGTCGTCGACGTGGAGGAAGCTGGTGATGTCGGGGCCGGTGGGGAGTTGGCCGGCGGCCGCCGCGTCAGCCATCGCGCCGCCCTTGGTGTACCAGGTGTCAGGCCCGTAGAGCATCCCGTACCGAAGCGCGACCCACTCCGGCGCCTCGGCGGTCATCTCCTCGAGCGCCGCCACCGCTCCGACCGATCCACGCCGGCTCGCGTCCGGGGCATCGACATCCAGCGGTGTGGATTCGGTAGCGAGCCCATCACCAGGCTCATAAGCCCAAGCGATGCTCTGCGAAATCACCCGCCGCACCCCAGCGGCCAACGCCGCATCCACCAGATTGCGAGTCCCCTCCCGCCGGATCCGCAGATTGGCAGCGAAGTCGCGCGCCGTGAGATCGGTCAGCTGATGCATCACCACCTCCGGCCGAGCCGCCGCAACCACCTCCCGCAGCCCCGCAGCGTCGTACACGTCACCCGTCACGGTCTCGACGCCTGGCAGCGCCGACGCCCGGCGGGACAACGCGGTCACCTCATGGCCCTGGGCAACCAGCAGCGGGACGAGCCGGCGCCCGATCACGCCGGTCGCACCGGCGACAAAAATCCTCATGCCATCACGGTAGGAAACTGAGCGCCCTGATCCCTGGTCCAGTTGGTGAGCATTTTCCCGGGCCACTTCCGACCGTGGTGAACACTCGTTTACGCTGATAGCTCAGTAAACAGCTGTTCACCCCGTAAGGATCCCGAGCTTGATCGTCCGTCCTGCCGCTCACCCACGCCTGATTCTGGCCGTCCTCGCCTTCTGCGGCGTGCTCGTCGCCATCAGCCAGACCATCGTCGTACCGCTCCTGCCCGAGCTCCCGGCGATCACCCACAGCTCGATCTCCGACGTGAGCTGGCTGATCACGGTCACCCTGCTCACCGGCGCCGTGTTCACCCCGCTGCTCGGCCGCGCCGGCGACATGTACGGCAAGCGCCGGGTCCTCCTCATCGCCCTGGGCTCGATGGTGATCGGTTCGTTGCTCTGCGCAAGCAGCTCGAACCTGTCGGTGCTGATCGCCGGCCGTGCGTTCCAGGGTGCCGCGATCGCCGTCGTACCGCTCGGCATCAGCATCCTGCGCGACGAGCTGCCGCCGCGCCGGGTCATCCCGTCGATCGCGATCATGAGCTCGACCCTCGGCGTCGGCGCCGCGTTCGGGATCCCGGCCGCGACCCTCGTGGTGGAGTACGCCAACTGGCACGCGATGTTCTGGATCAACCTCGGCATCGGCCTGCTCGACATCGTCCTGATCCTGCTGATCGTGCCGGAGTCCGCCGTCAAGACCAGCGGCCGCTTCGACATCCTCGGCGCGATCGGCCTGAGCACGTTCCTGGTCTGTCTCCTGCTCGCCGTCTCGAAGAGCAGCACCTGGAGTACTTCGGTCATCGTCACCCTGTACGCCGTTGCCGTCGCCATCGTCCCGTTGTGGGCCTGGTACGAGCTCCGGACCACCAGCCCACTCGTCGATCTCCGGGTCTCGGCGCGGCCCGCCGTACTGTTCACCAACCTCGGTGCCCTGCTGATCGGCTTCTCGTTCTACGCCAACTCACTGTCCACCGCGCAGCTCGTCCAGGAGCCGACCTGGACCGGCTACGGCCTCGGCAAGTCCATCGTCGTGAGCGGCCTCTGCCTGTTGCCCGGCGGTGTCGCGATGGTGCTGCTGTCCCCGGTGTCGGCGCGGATGTCGGCCGCCCGTGGCCCACGGTTCACGCTCGCCGTCGCGTCCGTCCTGATGGCCGCCGGGTACGTCGTCAGATTCTTCACCAGCCATGACGTGGCGGGGATCGTGATCGGTGCGACCGTGGTGTCGGCCGGAACCGCGGTGGCGTACTCGGCACTTCCGGCCCTGATCATGCATGCTGTCCCCGTGACCGAAACGGCCGCGGCGAACGGCCTCAACACCTTGATGCGCACGGTCGGCTCCGCGATCTGCAGCACGATCGTCGCGACCGTCCTGGCCGGCGTGACCATCACCAAGGAAGGCCGGGTCGCGCCCGCGTTGTCGGCGTACCTGATCGTGTTCGTGATCGCCGGGATCGCCGCGGTGATCGCAGCCGGTCTGGTCCTGCTGATCCCGGCACGCCGTTCCGAGCCGGCGCGGGTCGAAGTCGCCGCGACGTGATGGATCAGGGGCGGACCGCGATCCTGCGGGCGGCGCGGAAGGCGTTCGCGCGGGAGCCGTACGACGCCGTCACCCTGCGCGGGATCGCTGCGGATGCGAATGTCAGCGCGGCCCTGATCGTCAAGCATTTCGGTGGCAAGGAAGCACTGTTCGAGAAGGTTGCCGACTTCAGTGAGGCGACCCAACTCCTGCTGGCCGCGGCCGACGACGACCTCGGTCGGCACGCGGTCGTGACGCTGGTGAACTATCGGCGGGAGAACAACCAGGACCTGCTCCTCCGGGTCGTCTTCGCCGCCGGCAGCGGCGACGAACGCGCGCTGATCCGCGAACACTTCCGCGACCAGGTGACCCGCGCGTTCGCCGCCCGCCTGACCGGCACCGACGCCGACCTCCGCGCTGAGCTGATCACCGCCCAACTCGTCGGCCTGGGTGCCGCCATGGCCGTCAACAAGACCGGTCCGGCCGCAACCGCCGCCCCCGAGGCGATCGCCGACTTCTACGCCCCGAGCATCCAGGCGCTGGTCTATTAAGGCGTCACGAGCATCGTTGCCATCATCCCCGCGTCGGCGTGGCCGAGGAGGTGGCAGTGGTAGAGGAAGCGGCCGGGGAAGTCGCCGAAGCGCATGATGATGCGGACCTTCTCTCCCGGCATGACCGTGACGCTGTCCTTCCAGCCTGACTCGAACGGCGCCGGCGGTACGCCGTTCCGATCGAGGATCTGGAAGCGGACCAGGTGGGTGTGGAACACGTGCGGGATCGGCAGATCCGGCGTCTCCGCGTTGAAGATCGTCCACACCTCGGTCGCGCCGAGCTTCGGCTTGATGTCGATCCGGTCCGGATCGAACGTCTTCCCGTTGATCACCATCTCGCCGCGGGCCTTGTCCAGGTTGAGCTGGAAGTCCCGCCGTACCTTGGCCTGCGACTCCTTCAGTCGCTGGATGGGGACGAGCTTCGACGGCAGCCGGTGGTTCGGACCGGTCGCCTTGCGTACGTCGAAACGCATGATCTGCATCGGGGCACCGAAGATCGAGCTGTTCAGTACGACGTGCGATCCGACCGGGTAGCGGCTGAAGTCGATCACGACCTCGGCGCGCTCGGAAGGTGCCAACGGCAACTTTGTCACCGGGACCGGTGCCGGCAGCAACCCGCCGTCGGTCCCGATCACGTGGAAGCCGTCACCGCTGCCCAGGGTCAGCTCGTGCAGGGTGTCCAGCGACGACCCGTTCAGGAGCCGGAACCGGTAGCGCCGTTGCTCGACCTGCAGGAACGGATGCGGCTTACCGTTCACGACCGCGACCTCGCCGAAGAACTCGCCGGCACCGGGATCGGGGATCCGGAAGGTCCCGTCCGCGTTGAACGACCGGTCCTGGATCACCAGTGGTACGTCGTACTTCCCGCTAGGTAGACCGAGTTTGTCCTCGGCCGGATCGGTGATCAGGTAGAGCCCGGTCAGACCCTGGTAGGTGTTGAACGCCTCGTGGTGATGGACGTGATCGTGGTACCAGAGCGTCGTCGCCTGCTGGCGGTTCGGGTAGAGGTAGAACCGATCCTTGCCGGGGGCAATCTCATCGCCCGGCAGCCCGTCCGAACTCGAGGGTACGTTGGCGCCGTGGAGGTGGACCGCCGATTCGCCGGGGAGCTTGTTGCGCTGGCGTACGACGATCGGCCGGTTGCGGCGCGTCTTGATCGTGGGGCCCGGGAAGATCCCGTCGTACCCCCAGATCGGTGTCCGCAGGCCGGGCAGGATCTCCTGGACGGCCGGCTTGATCGTGACGTCGTAGTAGTCCGTGCCCGCGATGCTGTACTTCGGCTTCAGCACCGGCGGGACGACAAGCGGGGTGTCGAACAGTTGGACGGGCGGTCCGGCGGCGACGGCCCGCTGTGCGAACGCACCGGTCAGTCGCTCGGCCGGCACGGCCGCCGCGGCACCGGCCAGCAGGCCGAGCTTGAGGACGTCTCTTCGTTTCATCGAGTCTCTCCAAGAGTGCGGGCCCGCCACGGGACGCCGAACAGGACGGCGGCGACGAGGACGAGCGCGAAGGTGTAGCGAAGGGTGACCAGCGCGACGCCGGTCAGATGCGAGGTCAGGTCGCCGGTCACCTGCTCGTCGAACAGCCAGCCATGCGCGAGCACCTCGGGTGCGCTGAACACGGCTGCGACGACCGCGGCCCCGACGGCGAAGGCGATCCGCTCCGGTACGCCGTCCCGCAGGCCGAGCCGGCTGGCTGCGACGGCAACGAGGAGCAGGACGCCGATGCTGACCGGCAACGCGAGCGTGGAGTCCCGCAGGAAGTGCGCGAACGGGCTCAGACCCTGCGCACCGTGGTGACCCGTATGGGTCGTCGTCTCATGGTCCGGCAGGTACACGTAATGCAGGACCCACCCGACGGCGTAGTTCTGGATCAGGCCGAGAACGGCCACCTTTCCAAGCATGCTGTCCACCCTCGGTGGACACCCGCGGAGCAGGCATCGGTGACGACTACCTATCCCGAACGGACCCGCCGCCTATGGTTCACTGCTTGAACAGCTGTCTTAGAATGTGGGCAAACACCCTTGGTCAGGCGTGTGACGCCGCTAACATAGGGCAACCAGGCCGAGAGGCGCTGCAACGGACCCAGGTCCGCCACGCTCGACCTGGAGCACTTGCTGCGAAGGGCGCCTCCGGGATTCGTTCTGGAGGGGACGGCAGATGAGTGAAACCGCGCTGAGGGAACTACTGGACGAGCGCATCGTGGTGCTCGACGGCGCGTGGGGCACGACGCTCCAGGGCGCCAAGCTGACACCGGAGGACTTCCGGGGCGATCGGTTCGGCGACCACACCCACGACCTCACCGGTGACCCCGACCTGCTCGCCCTGACCCGGCCGGACCTCATTCTCGACGTCCACCGGCAGTACCTCGCGGCCGGCGCCGACATCACCACCACCAACACCTTCACCGCGACGAGCATCGGTCAGGCCGACTACGGGATGCAGGCCTACGTCCGGGAGATGAACCTCGCCGCTGCCCGGCTGGCCCGGCAGGCGGCGGACGAGTTCGGCGGCAAGTTCGTCGCCGGTTCGATCGGCCCGCTCAACGTCACCTTGTCGCTGTCGCCGCGCGTGGAAGATCCGTCGTACCGGGCGGTGACCTTCGAACAGGTGCGGGACTCGTACGCCGAGCAGATCTCCGCGCTGGCCGAGGGCGGCGTGGATCTCCTGCTGATCGAGACCATCTTCGACACCCTGAACGCCAAGGCCGCCGTCGCCGCAGCCCGTGAGGTCGCGCCGGACCTGCCGTTGTGGATCTCGGTGACCATCGTCGACCTGAGCGGCCGGACACTGTCCGGTCAGACCGTCGAGGCGTTCTGGAGCTCGGTCGAGCACGCGAAGCCGCTCGTCGTCGGCGTCAACTGTTCCCTCGGCGCCGCCGAGATGCGCCCGCACGTGGCCGACCTGGCCCGGTTCGCCGACACGTACGTCGCCTCGCACCCGAATGCCGGTCTCCCGAACGCCTTCGGTGGGTACGACGAGACTCCCGAAGAGACCGCGGGAATGCTGCACGAGTTCGCCGGCTCCGGACTGGTCAACATCGTCGGCGGCTGCTGCGGTACGACGCCCGCCCACATCAAGCAGATCGCCGAAGGTGTCCAGGGGCTGCCCCCGCGCACCGTCGTACCGCCTGATGAGACCACTCGCTTCTCCGGGCTGGAGCCGTTCAAGATCGGGCCGGACACCGGGTTCGTGATGATCGGCGAGCGGACCAACGTGACCGGGTCGGCGCGGTTCCGCCGGCTGATCGAGGGCGACGACCACCAGGCCGCGGTCGACGTGGCGCTCGAGCAGGTGCGCGGTGGCGCCAACTTGCTGGATGTGAACATGGACGCCGACCTGCTCGACAGTGAGCAGGCGATGACCACCTTCCTGAACCTGATCGCGACCGAGCCCGAGGTGGCCCGGATCCCGATCATGATCGACAGCTCGAAGTGGTCGGTGCTCGAGGCCGGGCTGAAATGCGTCCAGGGCAAGGGCGTGGTCAACTCGATCAGCCTGAAGGAAGGCGAGGAGGAGTTCCTCGAGCGGGCCCGCCGGATCATGGACTTCGGCGCCGGCGCGGTGGTGATGGCCTTCGACGAGCAGGGCCAGGCCGACACGGTCGAGCGCAAGGTGTCGATCTGCGGCCGCGCGTACGACCTGCTCACCGGGATCGGCTTCCCGGCCGAGGACATCATCTTCGACCCGAACGTGCTCGCCGTTGCGACCGGTATGTCCGAGCACAACGGATACGCCAAGAACTTCATCGACGCGCTCCCGCTGATCAAGGAACGCTGTCCGGGCGTCCATATCAGCGGCGGTATCTCGAACCTGTCGTTCTCGTTCCGCGGCAACGACATCGTCCGCGAGGCGATGCACTCGGCCTTCCTGTACCACGCGGGCAAGGTCGGCCTGGACATGGGAATCGTCAACGCCGGCCAGCTCGCCGTGTACGCCGACATCCCGAAGGATCTGCTCGAGCTGGTCGAGGACGTCATCTTCAACCGGCGCGACGACGCCACCGACCGCCTGGTTGCTTTCGCCGAGAACGTGAAGGGCAAGGGTACCAAGCGCGAGATCGACCTGACCTGGCGTGAGGGCACGGTGCAGGAGCGGCTTTCGCACGCTTTGGTGCACGGCATCGTCGACTACATCGAGGAAGACACCGAGGAGGCGCGCAAGCAACTGCCGCGCCCGCTCGAGGTGATCGAAGGCCCGTTGATGGACGGGATGAAGATCGTCGGCGACCTGTTCGGCGCCGGCAAGATGTTCCTGCCGCAGGTGGTGAAGAGCGCCCGGGTGATGAAGCGCTCGGTGGCCTACCTGGAGCCGTTCATGGAGGCGGAGAAGGAGCAGGCCCGGCTGGAGGGACGCACCGAAGCCGTTCGTGGCCAGGGCAAGATCGTGATGGCCACGGTCAAGGGTGACGTCCACGACATCGGCAAGAACATCGTCGGCGTTGTGCTCGGCTGCAACAACTACGAGGTGATCGACCTCGGCGTGATGGTGCCGGCGGCAAGGATCCTCGACACGGCCGTTGCCGAAGGCGCCGATGCGGTCGGTCTGTCCGGCCTGATCACGCCGTCGCTGGACGAGATGGTTGCCGTCGCCACCGAGATGCAGCGCCGTGGGCTCAAGCTCCCGCTGCTGATCGGCGGCGCGACCACGTCCAAGCAACACACTGCGGTTCGGATCGCTCCGGCGTACGACCAGACGACGGTGCACGTACTGGACGCCTCCCGGGTGGTCGGCGTGGTGTCCGATTTGCTCGACGAGGAGCGCTCCGAGGTTCTTGCCGAGAGCAACAAGGTCGAGCAGGAGCGGCTGCGGGAGCAGCACGCCAACAAGCAGCGCAGCCCGTTGCTCACGATCGACGCGGCGCGTGCGAACGCGGAGCCGGTCGAGTACGGCGAACTTCCCGTGCCGGCCTTCACCGGGCTGCGGCGGGAGTCGCCGTCGCTGGAGACGTTGCGGGCGATGATCGACTGGCAGTTCCTCTTCCTGGCTTGGGAGTTGAAGGGCAAGTACCCGGCGATCCTGGATCAGCCGGTAGCGCGCGAGCTCTTCGACGACGCGAACACCCTGCTCGACGAGATCATTGCTAACGGCTCCTTTACGGCCGAGGGCGTGTACGGATTCTGGCCCGCGCACAGCCAGGGTGACGACATCCTGCTGGACGGGCTGGACGTGTCGTTCCCGATGCTGCGGCAGCAGACCGAGAAGCCGGCCGGACGGCACAACCGTTGCCTGGCCGACTATGTTGCGCCGGCTGGTGATCACCTGGGTGGTTTCGGTGTCGCGATCCACGGTGCCGAGGCGCTGGCCGCGTCGTACGAAGAACGTAACGACGACTACCGGGCGATCATGGTGAAGGCCCTGGCCGACCGGTTGGCGGAGGCGTTCGCCGAGTGGATCCACCTGGAGGCGCGGCGGGCGTGGTTCGAGCCGGACGCCGAGCCGGAGCTGGCGGATCTACACGCGGAACGGTTCCGCGGGATCCGTCCGGCGCTCGGCTACCCGGCCAGCCCGGACCACTCCGAGAAGCAGGAGCTCTTCAACCTGTTGGAGGCAGAGAAGCTCGGCCTCGGCCTGACCGAGTCCTTCGCAATGACCCCGGCCGCGGCAGTCAGCGGCCTGATCTTCGCCAGCCCATCGGCCCGCTACTTCAGCGTAGGCCGCATCGGCCGCGACCAGGTAGAGGACTACGCCGTACGCCGTGGCATGTCCGTAGAAGAAATCGAACGCTGGCTCCGCCCCAACCTCGCCTACGACCCGAAGTGATGTCACATCGTTAATGCTGGATGAGCCACTTGAGCGGCCGTCCGCACGGGGGTGCCGCTCGGGCTGGTGACCAAGTTGTTATGCCGCCGATGTAACGCTCCGTGTTCCCATACCGATGGTGGTTCGAAGGCACATGTGGCCTAGTCCGGGGGGTCGGACTGGCCACAATCACCAATCAACAGGGGGAGAGACAGTCATGTCTCAGCAGGATCCGAACCAGGTTCAGATTCCAACCGCGGGGCCGCAGTACCCGCAGCAGCCGGTTCAAGGCCCGCCGCCGGGCTGGCAGCCACCGAAGAAGAAGACCCACAAATTCCGTAACTTCGTGGTCTTCCCGTTCGTCGGTCTGATCGCTTTGATCGTTGTCATCTCGGCCGCCGCCGGCGGTGGTGGCGGCGCCAACACCGCGTCGACCAAGGCCGACACCAAGACGTCGGCGCCGGCGGTCCAGCCGAAGGCCAGCGCCAAGCCGGCGAACAAGGCACCGGCCACCACCGAGGCTCCGAAGGTTACGGAAGCTCCGAAGGCGACGCAGGCACCGGCCGAGGTCAAGTGCACCGGAAACCGCAACGATCCATGCGAGATCAAGCTCGGAGTCGCCTACACCGTCGGCAAACACACCATGCAGAAGGGCTGGAAGCTCAAGACCGAGGAGTTCCTCGGCACCAAGCTGATCGGCACTCTTGCCAACAGCTCTGACGACACCAGCACGGCGTTCTTCACCGTCAAGTTCCTGAAGGGCTCTGCGGTCGTCGCGAACTTCCAGTGCAGCAGCAGTGAACTCGAACCCAAGCAGACCGAGGACATCGAGTGCATCAACATGTCCGACGTCTCCAAGTCGCTCAAGCCCGGCGCTTACAACAAGATCACGGCCGAGGCTGACTTCTGATCAGTGTTTAGGCTGACGTCATGACAGCTGCGATCCGTCCCGCCGAAGCCACCGACAAGGACGCCGTTGCGGCGATCTGGTACGACGGCTGGCGGGACGGGCACCTTGGGCATGTGCCGGAGGAGTTGGTTGCTGTGCGGACCGAGGAGTCGTTTTGGGTGCGGGCGGGGGAGCGGGTTGGTGATACGACCGTTGCGGTTGTTGGGGATGAGGTGGCGGGGTTTGTGATGGTGGTGGGGGATGAGGTTGAGCAGGTTTATGTGTCTCGGGATCATCGTGGGTCCGGGGTGGCCGGGGTACTGCTGGGTGAGGCTGAGCGGCAGGTGAAGGGCAACGGGTACGGCGAGGCGTGGCTGGCGGTGGCTACCGGGAATGCCCGGGCCCGGCGGTTCTACGAGCGCAGTGGGTGGACGGACGGCGGTGCCTTCGACTACCCAGCGTCAGTTGCCGATGGCACGCTGCCAGTCCCGTGCCATCGCTACCAGAAACCGGTCTGAATCGGCGCAGGATTCCCCTGGAGTTTGGTGCGTACGACGGTGCATCGGCGGCCGATGGAGTTAGGTTGCCTTCGCAAGCGTTCCCGTTCCTAAGGGGTCCACCATGTTCATCCGTCACTGGCGCCGGCCGTCGCGCCGGCTCGTTCTCACCGGCGTTGCCGCCGTAGCGATGGCGTCCGTCGTCGGTGGAGTCGCGTACTCGGCCGGAGCTGCGACGCAGCAGCCGGCGATCCAGACGTCGACGCCGCGGAGTGAGAAGCAGGTCACGAACATCGACGTACTGCGCCAGCAGTTGCGCAACTACTACGGCGACCCGCTCGGCAGCGGCACCTTCACGCCGGACAGCAACTACGCCAAGGAAGCGCGTTCGGCCGCCGCGGCCGGCAAGCGCTGGATCTCCGCTCCGCACCACACTCGCAAGGCCAAGGCGATCCTGCTGGACGTCGACGACACCGCACTGGCCACCTGGAACTACGAGATCGCCAGCAACTGGGCGTTCAACCCGGCGACCAACGCGGAATTCGTGCTGGGGCAGCGATTCCCCGCCGTACCGGGCATGGTCGACCTGGTGACGACCGCCGAGCGTGAGGGCTACGCGATCTTCTTCCTGACCGGCCGAGGTGCCGCGCAGGAGGCTGCGACGCTGGGCAACCTGACCGCGGACGGCGTCGGCGTCGACGCGGGCTACCCGAAGCCGACCACGCTGCGGAACGGCGAGGACGGCCTGTTCACCAAGCCGGCCGTCGCCGACTACCCGGACTACCTGAAGAAGGCCTGCGCGACCGACCCGAACGGCTCGTGTACGACGATCCACTACAAGTCGGCCACCCGGGCCCACATCGAGTCCCTGGGCTACGACATCGTCGCGAACTTCGGTGACCAGTTCTCCGACCTCAAGGGTGGTTTCGCCGACCGCACCTTCAAGCTCCCGAACCCGAACTACTACCTGCCCTGATCAGCGCGGGAGCGCCCCCCGCAGCAGCAGCCAGAGGTTGTCACGTAACGCAGGCTCGAACTCCATCCGGATCGTGCTGATGGACGGATCGGCCTCGTAGGCGGCGACGATCGCCGGCACGGGATGGGAGTGGGTCCAGATCGCCCCGGCGAGCATGCTCGCGGCGGCGATGAACCGGCCCGCTCCCTCCGCGCCGAGCTCGGGCACGGCTCCGGCGATGACCTCGATCATCCGGGTGTACGTCACCGCGGCCACCCGCTTGAACTCCAGCGCTGTCTCGGTCGAGATGTTCCGTTCCAGTACGGACGCCTGCGCGCTGACCAGATCGCACAGCACGGGCCGCCGGGCGAGTGTGCCGACCACGGTGTCCACCAGCTGCTCCAACCGCTCGTCGAGCGGCATCGCCGGAGTGAGGCCTTCGAGCCCGCCCGCGAGATCCTCCACCCAGGCCGTGAGCTCCGAGCTGGACAGCTCGAGCAGAACGGCTTCGCGGGAGTCGAAGTAGTTCAGCACGTTCGACTTGGCCAGGCCGACGCGGCGACTCAGCTCGTTCAGGCTGAGGTCCGCGACCGGTAGCTCGGTCAGCATCGTGGCCGCGGTCGCGAGGATCGCGGCCCGCCGGGCCGCCCGCTGCTCCGCGCTGCGCGCGCGCTGGAATGTCGTCACGCTCACATTCTACAGACCGTCGGTCTGTTGTTAACGGACCAACGGTCTGATAACGTCGATCTCGTAACAGACCATCAGTCTTTTATGAGGAGTGACCATGTACGACGTCCCCGATCAGAGCGGCAAGCTCGTCGTCGTCACCGGCGCGAACAGCGGCACCGGCAAGGAGGCCACCAAGCGTCTCGCCGCCGCCGGCGCCCGCGTGGTGATGGCGGTCCGGACCCCCGCCAAGGGCGAGACGGCCCGGGCCGAGATCCTGGCCGAACACCCCGACGCCCAGCTCGAGGTCCGCCGGGTCGACCTCGCCGACCTCGAATCCGTCCGCGAGTTCGCCGAGAAGCTGGCCGCCGACGAGCCGCACGTCGACCTGCTGGTCAACAACGCCGGCGTGATGACCCCGCCGACCCGGCACACGACGAAGGACGGCTTCGAGTTGCAGTTCGGCTCGAACTTCCTCGGCCCGTTCGCACTGACCGTCCAGCTGCTGCCGCTCGTCCTGGCCGCGCCGTCGCCGCGGATCACGACGATGGCCAGTGGCGCCGCGAACTTCGGCCGGATCCACTTCGACGACCTGCAGTGGGAACGCCGGTACCGGCGTACTGCGGCGTACTCGCAGTCGAAGCTCGCCGACCTGATGATGAGCAACCACCTGGCCCGGCTCTCCGCCGACCGCGGGTGGGGCCTGCTCGCCACCGCGGCCCACCCCGGCTACACCCGCACGAACCTGCAGACCGCCGGTGCCTCCCTCGGCCGCGAGCGGCCGTCGCTCCTGAACCGGTTGCTCTTCAGCGCCAACCCGCTCCCGTCGCAGGGCGTCGAGCTCGGAACCGAACCGCTGCTGGTCGCGGCGACCAGCCCCGACGCCCGGACGGGCGCGTACTACGGCCCGTCCGGCCGGTTCGGACTCACCGGCCCGACCAAGCTCACCAACGCGCCGAAGAACGCGCTCAACCCCGAGGACAACGCCCGCCTCTGGTCCGTCGCCGAGAGCCTGACCGGAGTCTCTCTCCCAACCCGCACCAAGTGACTATCCTGCGCAGATGAGCGAGTGGTCGAGTGGGGACATCTACGAGTCGTATGTGGGCCGCTGGAGTCGCTTGGTGGCCGCGGAGTTCGTCGGCTGGCTGGACCGGCCGACAGGACTGCGCTGGCTGGACGTCGGCTGCGGTACGGGCGCTCTGACCGGCACGATCCTGCGTACGGCGGATCCCGCGGCGGTGCTCGGAGTCGACCCGTCGGCCGGCTTCATCGAGTACGCACGCCAGACCGTGCCGGACCAGCGAGCGAGCTTCGAGGTCCGTTCGGCCGCCGAGCTCCCCGACGGCCCGTACGACGCGGTCGTCGCCGGGCTCGTCCTCAACTTCATCCCCGAGCGGGTCGAGGCACTCCGCCGGATGCGCGAGATCGGCTCGACCGTCGCCGTCTACGTGTGGGACTACGCGGACGGCATGCAACTGATGCGGTACTTCTTCGACGCGATGCTCGCCCTGCGCCCGCAGGACCGCGAGCACGACGAGGGCAAGCGCTTCGCGTTCTGTACGGCGGAGGGCCTCGAGGGACTGTTCACCGACGCCGGGTTCACCACGGTCAGTACGCGCGAAATCGTCGTACCGACGGTGTTTTCGTCGTTCGACGACTACTGGCAGCCGTTCCTCGGTGGGACCGGGGTGGCGCCGGCGTACTTGCGGTCGCTGGACGAGCCGGCGCAGGCGGCGATGCGCGAGGAGGTGCGCTCGCGGTTGCCGATCGAGGCCGATGGAACGATCCGGTTGAGCGCTCGGGCCTGGGCGGCCAAGGCGGTCAGCTGAGGTAGTCGGTCCGGAGCAGACCGAAGAGCCGGTCGTCGGTCCACTCGCCCTTGTGGAAGCTGTGCGAGAGGCGGAGGCCTTCCTGTTTGAAGCCGACGCGTTCGAGCAGCCGGGCCGAGGCCGTGTTGCGGGCATCGCACTCGGCCGAGACACGATGCAGCTTCCGCTCGATGAACACATCGTCGAGCAGCCCGCGGACGGCCTCGGTCGCATATCCCTGGCCCTGGTACGCCGGTGCCAGCGTGAAACCCAGCTCCGCCTGCATCAGGTTCTCGTCCAGGTTGAGGCCGAGATCCCCGATGAGTACGCCGTCCAGGTCCATGGCGTACTGGAACCATCCGGGCGCGGCCGGATCGTCCTGGCCGAACTGCTCGACCTTCCGCTGCGCGTCGGCCAGCGGCAGCGGTGGGTCCCAGGACTGGTACCGGGCGACCTCGGCATCGGAGCGGTAGGCAGCGAACGCCTCGGCGTCGGCGGGGGTGAAGCGGCGGAGCGTCAGCCGTTCGGTGCGGACGAACATCTGGCCATGATGTCAAAACCGTGCCGTCGACTCCGTCGTATCAGTGAGAGGAGTGCGCCGATGAAATTCTTACTGATCCTGCAGGGTGACGATGATCCGTGCCTGCGTCGCGACGAGTTCGAACGGGCAGCGTACGACGCCGGTGAACTGGTCGGCGGTGAACTGCTCGCGCATCCACAGCTGGCCGTCCATCTCCCCGATCCGCCCGCGACCACACCGATCGACGGCTTCTACCTGATCGACGGCTTCTACCTGATCGATGTGGAGAATCCTGAGCGGGCGGTCGAGCTCGCGCGCTTGCTCCCGGACGCCCGGACCACCGGACGGTCCGTCGAGATTCGCGCGGTGATGAACTCGACCGCCGCCGACTTCTAGGACTCAACCGACTTCTGGGACTCAACCGACTTCTAGGACTCGCCCGTTTTCTAGGACTCGACTGTGAACCAGAGGCTCGTGGACAGTGGGGTTTCGGTCACGCTCCGGCGGGCGAGACGGACGATCCGGCCGCCGGGGTGGTCGAAGAGACGGGTCCCGTCGCCGAGCATGACCGGGGCGTAGAGGAGGAAGACCTCGTCCAGTTCGCCGGCCTCGATGCACTGCTTGGCGATGTTCGCGCCGATCACGTTGACGTACTTGTCGCCGGCCGCCTCCTTGGCGAGTGCGAGTGCCTTCGCGAAGTCGTCGACGTACGTGACGCCGGCCTCGGGTGTGGCCGGCGGGCGGTGGGTGACGACGAACTGCGGCCCGTCCCACCCACCGCCGAACGCGTGCCCTTCGCCGGCGTCGCCCTTGTGCGGGTCGTCGCCGTCGTGCGACCGCCGGCCGACCAGGATCGACCCGATCTGCGGAAGCAGCTCGTCGACCTCGGGGTTGGGACCGAGGTACGGGCGCATCCACTGCATGTCGCCGTCCGGACCGGTGATGAAGCCGTCGACCGACATCGTCACCGAGTACAACACCTTCGCCATGGAATCCTCCTGCTCGCTCGTACTGACCTCCGTTGAGACGAGCGAGCGCCAGAAAACTCATCGCGGCCGTCGCGACCCGGCCCCGATGCGGCGATGCGACCCGGGGCCGGTAGCCTTCCGGTAATCGACCTTTTCGGATTGAAGTGAGGCGGGGCATCGACCTGAACCAGCCCTCCGAGGCCCGGCTGTACGACCTGTTCCTCGGCGGCAAGAACAACTTCGAGGTCGACCGCCGCCTGTTCCAGGAACTGGTCAAGCTCGCACCGGAAGCCCCGCAGGCCGCCCGGGCGAACCGCCGCTGGCTGGCCGAGGCGATCGGCCGGATGGTCACCGAGGGCGGGATCACCCAGTTCCTCGATCTCGGCGCCGGCCTCCCGACCGCGCGGAACACCCACGAGATCGCCCTGGCCGCGAACCCGGACGCGATCGTCGTGTACGTCGACAACGACCTGACCGCGATCTCGCACGGCCAGGCACTCCTCGCCGACGACATCCACAGCTTCTTCGCCGGTGCCGATCTCACCGACCCGGCCGTCGTTCTCAACCACCCGGCCGTGACCGCCGCCCTCGACCTGACCAAGCCGGTCGGGCTCATCTTCGGCCTGGTCTTGCACATGATCCAGAAGCCTGGGCAGCTCCTCGAGGAGTACCTGGCCGCCTTGCCGTCCGGGTCATACCTGGCCCTGACGCACCCGATCAACCCGCGTGACAGCAGCCGGTACGCCGAGTTCGCGACCACGCTCGAGGAGAAGGTCCGGGATGCGTTTCCGGAGGTCCGATTCCGCACTCGGGACGAGGTGGCCGAACTCCTGACCGGCCTCGATGTGGTGGAGCCCGGGCTGGTCGACCTGACCACTTGGTGGCCGGACGGCGATCAGAGTGTGACTCCCGCCGGCGCGGCCCAGCTGCTGCTGGTGGCGCTGGCCCGCAAGCCCTGAGCCGCGAGAAACCACTGGTGGATCCGGCCGTTCTCGGTCGATGATGGGTCGCATGTCTGCCAAGGCTGCTGCCGCTCACTGATCACGCCTGCCTGAATGTTCCAGGCCGCGTCCGATCCCGCCCGTCCAGCGACGGGCGTCCGTAGCGTGCAGTCTCACCGCCTTGGAGTGCTTACCTGATGACCAATCTGTCGTCATGGGTCGAGATCGCGTGTGACGAGTCCGGATTCTCCGGGACCAACCTCCTGGACCCCGCCTCGCCCGTGATCACCCATGCCAGTGTCGACCTCGCCGTACCGGCGGCCGCCGAAGTGGTCGCCGTACTGCGATCCCGCGTCCGCCACCGATCCGAGTACAAGTCCAAACAACTGTTGCGATCCGAGCAGCTCGAGTGGTTCCTCACCACGCTGCGCGGGCACGCGCACGTCCACCTCATCGACAAGACCGGGTACGTCGCCGCCCGGGTGCTGGAGCTGTTCACCGAGGAGCCGTCGTACGCCGATGGCACCAGCCTGGGCCGGGATCACTCCGAAGCCGTGCAGCGGTTGCGTCATCGCACCGGGTTTCTTGCTGCGTTCGTCGACATGACCCGGACGAAGCGGCTGCGGCTGATCGACCAGGCGGCGATCGACCGGTTCTTCGCGACGATGCCGTCCGATCTGCCGGAGCTGCGGGAGGTGACGCGTGCGCAGGTGGAGGCGATGATGCTGCGGCTGATCGACGACGATCCCGCGATCCCGCCGCCGCTCGAACCGCTGGTGCCCGCGCTCGCCGAAACCTTGCTCTTCTGGAGCGCGGGTGAGCGATCGGTCGCCGTGGTGCACGACGAGCAGAGTGCGCTGACCCGCGGGCGGGTAGCCCGGCTCGGAGAGCTCCTGGCGGAGGCTGTGGCTCCGGCGCCCCCGCCGCTGCACTCCTTCGTTCAGGTGGACTCGAGGGAGGACCCCCGGGTGCAGGTCGCCGACCTGCTGGCCGGGATCGCCCGTCGGCAGACTCCTGAGCTGGATGGGCTGCTGGAGCCCTACTTCTGTTCGGCCACGAAGTCTTCCCAGGTCCGGGTGCCCACGTCGGCGCCGGACAGGGTGAGGTTTCCGCCGGACCGGTAGACCTTGCCGGCCTTGCCTGGCACGTGGATCGGTAGGGACGGCCGGCGCTTGCCCGTGGCACGCAGGTAGTCGCGGGCCAGCTCGCCGAGGCTGTAGACCTTCGGCCCGACGAGGTCGGGAACGAGCCCGGCCGGTTCGCCGAGGGCCAGCTCGGCGAGCCGCTGCGCCACGTCCCGGCTGTCGACCGGCTGGAAGCGGAGGCCGCCAGGGACGGGCAGCACCGGCAACTTGGCCATCATCTTCGCCGTGTTCCAGGCGAAGTCGTGGAACTGCGCGACCCGCACTACCGTCCACGGCACCGACGACGCGCGCACAGCCTGCTCGGCGCCGAGCTTGGACTTGAAGTAGGTCAGTGGCAATTGATCCACCGCGGTCACCGAGATATGCACCAGGTGGCCGACTCCGGCCTGCTCGGCCGCGCGGACCAGATTGCGGGTGCCGAGGTCGTCACCTTTCGGTCCGCCGGCCAGATGCAGGATGACGTCGACGCCTTTCACCGCGGCGTCGACCCCTTCGTCCTTCAGTAGATCCACCGCCACGTACTCAACCCCGTCGCCGCGGTCATGGTCGTGCCGGCTCAGCACCCGCACCGTCCACCCGGCCGCCTGGATCAGCGGCACCACCTGCCGCCCCAGCGTGCCCGTCCCACCAGTCACCAGCATCGTGCTCATCAGCGTTCTCCACTCGTCTCGCGGCTTCTGACACGCTGACGGATCCCGGGTGGGTGAGTGTGACCGGATGTGACCTGTGATACATCCGGGAGAAATGTCGAGTGCCCTCGGATGTCTCCGACGTCAGGGGTGCTGGACGCAGTACGGCGTACCGGCTGAACTCAGCGGAGGTTGTCATGAAGTATGTGGTTCTGATCCACTCCAACCCGCACCCGTGGGGTCACCCGACGATCGACTTCACCGAGATCGGGCGGGCGATCCCGGCCGACGAGCGGGAGGCGATGGGCAAGGAGTTCGACGCGCTGCTGGCCGAGCTGTCCGCCTCGGGCGAGCTCATCAGCGGGCTCGCGCTGGACGCGCCGGAGTCCGCGCGGGTCTACCGCTGGGAGGGCAAGAAGCCGGTCAGCACCGACGGGCCGTATGCGGAGGCGAAGGAGTTCCTGGCCGGGTTCTTCGTGCTCGACTGCGCGACCCGGGAGCGGGCTGAGGAGATCGCCGCCCACTTCGCCGGGCCCGGTGACACCATCGAGCTCCGGCCGGAGATGGAGTTTTGACCGACCAGCGGCCTGGGATCCGGCTCAGCTCGCCGACGATCAACTGCCCGGACGCGCTCGAGCTGGCCGGTTTCTACGCAGCCATCACCGGCGGCCGGATCGTGTACAGCGATCCGGTCTGGGCGTCCGTCGACGGGCCGGGCGGGCGGATCGACTGCCAGACCGATCCTGCGCACGTGCCGCCGACCTGGCCCGACCCGGCGATCCCGATCCAGTTCCACCTCGACTTCTTCGTCGAGGACCTCCCGGCGGCCGAGGCGATCGTGCTGGCGGCAGGCGCGACGAAGTACGACCACCAGCCGAACTCGGACCACTGCCTGGTCTTCGCCGACCCGGCCGGCCACCCGTTCTGTCTGTCCACCTGGGATCCGGTCGAGGATTAGCAGCGGGATCTGCTCGGGAACCCGGGCTTACGGACGGTTTTGCGCGGGTGTGACGTGTCCGTGCGGTGTGGAGTGACGTACGCCGTACCGCACGGGCGGCGGCTCCCATACCCTAGTGGGCTTACCGGGAGTGACCGGTGGTTAGGAGAACGCGTCGTGACGACTGTCGTCCTGATGGGACCGCCGGGGGCCGGTAAGGGCACGCATTCCGACCTGCTGGCGGAGAAGCTCGGCGTACCGGTTATCTCGACCGGCGACATCTTCCGTGCGCAGGTCGCGGCCGCCACCGAGCTCGGCCGGCAGGCGCAGGACTACCTCAACGCCGGTGAGTACGTGCCCGACGAGGTCACCAACGCGATGGTGCGCGAGCGGCTCGCCGCCGACGACTGCCAGCCCGGGTTTCTGCTCGACGGGTACCCGCGCACGCTCGACCAGGCCGCCGTACTGGACGATCTCCTGACCGCGCAGGGCCGCGATCTGGTCGCGGTCGTCGTACTGCGGGTGGAGTCCGAGCATCTGGTCCGGCGCCTGCTCCGGCGGGCCGAGATCGAGCATCGCTCGGACGACAGTGAAGAGGTCATCCGGCGTCGCCTGCAGGTGTACGCGGATCAGACCGTCCCGTTGATCAGCCTGTACGGCGGACGCGAACTGCTGCACGAGGTCGACGGCAACGGCAACATCGACGAGGTCCGCGAACAGGTCCTTCAAGTCGTCGGCATGCTCACCCCCGCAGAGTAACGCCGCCCCGGAACCCTCGCAGCCGCCTGCCGAGCGGCGCGTCTCCCGATCGTGCACTGTCGCGGCTGACGCGTAGCGGTGCGGTCGCCGCAGGACTAGCCTGGTGATATCAGGTGACTGCGCGTGTGGGGAGGGGCTTCGCAGCGCGCGGTCGCCAGGAGTTTGAGGGGGCAAGGGTGGGGGAGCTGCGTGTTCAGCTTGCCGAGTCCGGAGCGGATGCCGAGCGGCTGGATCAGCTGACCGGCTATCTCCGGCAGGAGCTGCTCGAGCTGGACGTCGACGATGTCACCGCGCTTCCGGCGGGCGAGCCGCCGCCGGGTACGCGCGGGATCGAAGCGCTGGCGATCGGCAGTCTGCTGGTCACCTTCGCGGAGACCACGCAGGGCGTGCGCAAGGTCGTGTCCGTGATCAGGTCGTGGCTGGCGCGGGGAGGCGATGGCGTCAAACGCACCATCCGGCTGGAGCTCGACGGCGACGTACTCGAGTTGTCCGAGGTGAGTGCGACCGAGCAGACCCGGCTGATCGAGTTGTTCGTGACTCGGCACGAGGGCTCCACGGAGGAGTGATGGCAGGCCGCCGGAGAGCGCTCATCGTTGCGAACGACGAGTACGACCACGACGGGCTGAAGCATCTACGGTCGCCCGCGGCCGACGCGGAAGCGTTGGGCCGGGTGCTGGGCGACGACCAGATCGGCGCGTTCGAGGTGGAGACGGTTCGCAACGAGCCGTCGTACGTCATCCAGACACAGATCGAGGATCTGCTGGCGGAGAGCCAGCCTGATGATGTCTTGTTGATGCATTTCTCCTGTCACGGCTTGAAGAGTGAGTCGGGTGAGCTGTTCTTCGCTGCCCGGAACACCAGGCCGAACCGGCTCAGCTCGACCGCGATCTCGGCCGACTTCGTCCGGCGGTGCATGCAGGCGAGCCGGTCGCGCAGCGTCGTACTGCTGCTGGATTGCTGCTATGGCGGGGCTTTCGGCAAGGGGGTCGCGGTTCGGTCGACCGGTGAGGTCAATGTGCTGGACAGCTTCCCGGGCACCCGGGTGGGTGGTGGCCGGGGGCGGGCGGTGATCACGGCGTCGAACTCGATCGAGTACGCGTTCGAGGGTGATGAACTTGCCGATGACAACAGTCGGCGCCCGTCGGTGTTCACAACCGCTTTGGTGGAAGGGCTTGCGACTGGTGAGGCCGACCGGGATGAAGACGGGTGGGTGTCGCTGAACGAGCTGTACGACTATGTTTTCGATCGGGTTCGGGCGAAGACGCCGCATCAGACGCCTAGCCGGGATGTCGAGATGCAGGGGGAGTTGTATCTCGCGCGGAGCCGGCGGCGTCGGATCAAGCCGCAGCCGATCCCGGCCGATCTGCAGGCTGCTATGACGGATCCGAATATGTTCTCGCGGCTGGGTGCGGTGAGCGAGCTGCGGAATCGCTTGCTGAGTGCGAACTTGCCTGCTGCGGTGGGAGCGCATGAGGCGCTGGTGCAGATCGCGCGGACAGACATCGCGTACGTCGCTGAGCCTGCGCAGGCTGCTGTCCGGGAAGCCGCTCTGACGCCTGGGGTGGCTTCGCTGGAGTTCGAGGTTGGGGCGAGTGGGGAGCGGCCGCATGTGGTTGTGCCGTTGCTGGGGCCGCCGGTGGCGCGGATCTGTACGGCGCAACCGTCGGTCGACTGGATCCAGGTCGAGGAGACAGACGAGGGCTTCGACATCTCGGTCACCGCTCGGACCTCAACCACAGCAGTCCTCCACCTGAAAGGCCCCACCGGCGAACAAGACCTCCCAATAACCGTCACGATCGTTGAGGAGCCGGTGGTTGAGGCGCCGCCGGAGCCGGCAGCCGAGAAAGCCCCCGAGCCCCCGCCACCACCAGCCGAGGTACCAAAGGAAACCACTCCCACTCCGGTGAGTTCTCCGGAGCCGGTGGTGAGCGAGACTCCTCCAACGAGTGCTCCGGAGCCGGTAGTTAGTGCTGCTCCGGCGGCGAGTTCTCCGGCTCCAAGGGCGAGCGATGCGCCAGAGGAGACTGCTCCCTCCCCAGTGGTGAGTTCTCCAGAGCCGGTGGTGAGTGGGACCCCGGTGGCGAGTGGGACCCCGGTGGCGAGTGGGACCCCGGTGGTGAGTGCTCCGGAGCCCGTGGTGAGTCAGGCACCTGTGGTGAGGGGGCCGGAGCCTGTGCGGGAGGCGCCTCGGGTGCGGATTGAGCCGGTGTTGGCGCCGGGTTATGTGCAGCAGCAGCCTGTCGTTCGGCATGTGGAGCCCCAACCGGTTGGGCCGCGGGGGAGTGAAGGGACGCTTTGGGCGTTGATGCCGTTGTTGTCGTTGGGCTTGCTGGCCCCGGTCCCCTCGGCGTACGCCGCCTCCCGCCTGAAGGAACCTGCGCTCTGGGGCGCCTCCGCCATCTACACGCTCTTCCTCTTCCTGGTCGCAGTCGCCTACAGCACCGGGTCGTCCGGAGCAGCCGGCCTGTTCCTCCACGTCGCCCTAATCACCGCCGCCACCATCCACGCCTTCTCCCTCCGCAAACGCGTCTTCGCAACACCTCCAACCCCACACCCCTACGCACCCGCGCCCGCACAGGCACCCGCGCCAACCCGCCCCACCATCCAGCAACCCGCAGTCCCGCATTTCCGGGTGGTTGCCCTAGGCATCGCCGGCTCCGGCAAGACGGTCTACCTCTCGAGCATGTTCCACACCGTCAACGTCCCGACGACCACACGCTCGTACTTCCTCGAAACCCCAGCCGCACAACGGATCTACCTCAGCAAAGTCTTCGACGCAGTAAGCGACACCGCCGAGCCCTGGCCCCGCGGCACCCGCACCGGCGAGACCCGCGAACTCGTCTTCGACTGCGTCTCCTTCGACCAAGGCACCAAACACCCGGTCTTCACGATCAGCTACCTCGACTACGCCGGCGAACTCCTCGAATCCGAACAAGCCGCCGGCTCCACCGCCCTCGGCGACCTGGAAGGCCGCATCCAAAGCGCGCACGGACTGTTGGGCATGCTCGACGGCTACCGCGTACTCCAGTTCCTCCGCGGCGAACCAGCCGGCCAACGGTACTTCCGCAGCTCGATCCAGCCGATGACCGGCATCATGGCCGGAGCCACCTGCCCGATCCACTTCGTCCTCACCAAATGGGACCTGATCCGCGGATTCGGCGAGCCGATAGATGCCGACGACAACATGCGCCTCAACCTGGTGCGCAACGCGCTCCTCACCACACCGCAACTGAAGGCACTCGTCGAAACCCACAGCTGGGCCGACCGGATCATCCGGCTGATCCCGGTCAGCGCGGTCGGACCCGACTTCGCCCAGATGGACCTCGACGGCCGGATCCTCAAACGCCCGAACGGCGAGGTCCACCCAACGAACGTGGAGATCCCACTGACCGCGATCCTGCCGGATCTCTTCCGCCAGATAGAGCGGTCCCTCGACCCCGCCAGCCGGCAGCAGTTGGCCACTCATCTGCGATCCCGTCAGCAGTCGGGATCCGTCGGCTTCCTGGACCGTCCCGCCGGCCTCGCGCTGCAGCGCCGGCTCCACGAGGTTGTCGGCGGATCGGCCGGCCGCGAGGTCGCGGGCATGTTCCTCGATTGGATGGCAGGCGCCTCCGCCGAGGAGGCCCGCCGAGCCGGCGCCGAACGACGAGACGTACGGCGACAGACAACAGCCGTCGAGGCAGCCCGGGCACGGGTCCTCGGCGAGTTCGGCGCCGAGCTGACCCGGCTCGAGGAACGGCTGCCCGCGTCCCGGCTCAGCGGCCGGTGACCGCGGTGTACGGCTGGAGCTTCCTCGTCGCCCGTGGACGGCAGCAGGGCTACCAAACCCTGCTCGCGCCCGACTTCCTTGCTGAGAGCAACGAGTACGGCGTACTCGGCGAGCTGACCGGTGGAGACCTGGAGCCCGCGATCGCGAGGCTGCACGGGTTGTCGGCGGGTGACGTCGTACTGGCGTATCGGACGCAGCGGCTCGTGGACGGCGATCTCGCCGGAGGTGGTCCGGTGACTGACGAGTTCGGGCGACCGCTGGAGTTGCTGTACGGGTTCGTCGTACGGGCCGAATCGCTCAGCCACGTTGATGAAGGGGACTTCGACCAAGCTCGGGCCGAGGCGATCGCGACGTACGAACGCTTCCTGGCTGACGAATCGGCGTTCGGGCTCGCGACCTCACAGGCCTTTACGCCGCGTTCGATCCCGGCGGCGGCAGAGCCTCTCCAGCCAACGCCCGCCGCGTCGGCGATCCCGGCGGCCTTCGCGGCGCCCCAGCCGGTCCAGGCCGTACGCCGACCGCCGCGGCGGAGCGTCGCAGTCATCGGCCTGCTGGTCATCGCGCTCTCGGCAGCGGTCTGGCTGATGCTGCTCCGCGGCCGCGGCCCGGTGACTGATGTCGAGCTCGCCGAACTCCGCGCCGACACCGTCGACTGCAGCGCACCGATCACGATCCAGGCAACGATCACGACGGACGCCAAAGCCTCCGTGAAGTATCACTGGGAATCGACCCTCGCGAAGGACTCCGAGACCAGGACCCTCGAGTTCCCGAAGGCCGCCGCTCAGACTGTCGAGACCACCGTGCAGCCCAAGTCCACCGTGGGCGCGCTCGAGTTCAGCCAGACCCTGGTCGTCGAGGAACCCAACTCCACCGACGAAGAACGCCGCTACACCTTGACCTGCAAGTAGTTCAGCCGCGCCAGACCGGTGCCACCGACTTGCGGTAGCCGCGGCCGAAGACTCCGCTGATGATGGCGAGAACGGGCTTCGGAACGGTCCCGGTGATCGCCTGCGACTCCTCCGGGCCGGCGCCGTCGAGCGCCCACGCGAAGAACGTGCCGCCCTGCACCGGACCGACCTTGGCGAACTCGCGACCCATCGCCTTGATCGGCGCGGAGTCCTTGTTCTGCTGGTAGATCGGCTCGATCTCTGCCTCTTCGTGATCGAGGTGTACGACGGTCACCCGCTGCAGCTCCTGCATCGCGGTCAGTGCGGTCGCCGCGTCCTCCGCACTCGCGGACCCGCGCAACGCGCCCATCGCCGTCCGCGCACCGGCCAGTGCGGCCGCCATCGTCTCGTGCTCGGCGTCCATCTGCGTGAGGAGGTCGCGACTCACCCCGACCGCCTCCAGCGCCGGCCACGCGATCTCGTGCTCACCCTCGTGGTGGTTGGTCAGCTGTGCGTCGAAATTCGCCCAAGCGGTCGCCAGTTGCTCGGCCCGCTGCCGGTTCCCAGCCGGGAACCGCCCCAGTGCGTCAATGAAGCGACCCAGATCCCGCCGGAACGCCGCGTGAATCGCCTTGTTCATACTCATCTCCGCCATATCCGGGAGTGTAAGCCGCGGGAACATCGAAAGGCCGGAAGTAGTTGCCATGGATATGCATGGTGAGTACAAGGTGCCGGGTGGGAAGCTTGTTGTTGCTGATCTCGAGGTGCTCGATGAGCATGTGCGGCGGGGGCAGATCAGTGGGGACTTCTTCCTCGAACCCGATGACGCGCTCGAGCGGATCAACGGAGCCCTGGCCGGGTTGCCGATCGCGACTCCGAGCGCTCAGATCGCCGCGCGGGTCCGCGCCGTACTGGGTGATGGTGTCGAGATGCTCGGGTTCTCACCGGACGCTGACGCCGTCGCCGTACGGCGTGCGTTGACCGGGGCAACCGGTTGGCGGGATCACCAGTGGGAGTTCGTGCACGACGTACCGCGGGAGCCCGCGGTGCAGATGGCGCTCGACGAGGTGCTGGCCGAGCAGGTCGGTTCGGGTGAGCGCGCACCGACGCTGCGGGTCTGGGAGTGGGCGTCGAACGCGGTCATCATCGGGAGCTTCCAGTCCCTGCGCAACGAGGTCGACCTCGAGGGCGCGGCCAAGCACGACGTGACAGTCGTACGGCGGATCAGCGGTGGCGGGGCCATGTTCGTCGAGCCGGGTAACACGATCACCTACTCGCTCTACGTACCCGAGTCCCTGGTGTCCGGGCTGTCGTTCGTCGACTCGTACGCGTTCCTGGACGACTGGGTCATTGGTGCGCTCAACGATCTCGGCATCGCGGCGACGTACCAGCCGATCAACGACATCACGTCGCCGGCCGGGAAGATCGCGGGAGCCGCGCAGAAGCGGTTCGCGGGTGGCGCCGTACTGCATCACGTCACGATGGCCTACGACATGGATGCCGCGAAGATGGTCGAGGTACTGCGGATCGGGCGGGAGAAGCTGTCCGACAAGGGGACGACGAGTGCGAACAAGCGCGTCGACCCGCTGCGGAGCCAGACCGGTCTCGACCGGGCCGAGGTGATCGACCGGATGGTCACGTCGTTCGATGGGCGCTACGGCCTGAAGCCTGGGGCGATCGACGCGCAGACCGAGCAGTTGGCCGAGGCGCTCGTGGCGGCGAAGTTCGGGACCGAGGAGTGGCTTACGCGGGTGCCGTGATCGGTACGGCGTTGCCGCTCACGCGGACCCTGGTGTCGTCGGTCCGGAGCTCGACCTCGATCAGGCTGGGGCTACCCAGGTCGTCACCCTGGTGGAGGGTGAGGGTGACCGGGGGCTCGACCAGCTTGAGTTCGCGGAGGTAGGCGCCGAAGGCGGCGGCTGCCGCGCCGGTCGCGGGGTCCTCGACGACGCCGCCGACCGGGAACGGGTCCCGGACGTGGAACGTGGTCGGGGATTCGCGCCAGACCAGCTGCAGGGTCGTTAGGTCGCGCTCGAGCATGTACGCGGTGAGGCGGTCGAAGTCGTAGTCCAGGTCGGCGAGTCGTTGTCTGGTCGACGCAGCCAGGACCAGGTGGCGGGCACCGGCGTACGCGATGCGCGGTGGCAGCGCGGGGTCGAGCTCGTCGCTGCGCCAGCCGAGGATCTCGAGTGCTTCGTCGATCTCGCTGACGGCTTCGACGTACGGCTCGACGCTGGTCAGGGTGGCTCGTAGTTGGTCGTCGACCGTGACCGGGATGATGCCGGCCGGTGTCGAGAAGACGAGCTCGCCGGGGCCTAGGCGCTCGGCGAGGGCGACCGCGGTCGCGACGGTGGCGTGACCGCAGAACGGGACCTCTGCCTTGGGGGAGAAGTACCGGACGTTGCCGCCCTCGGTGACGAAGGCGGTCTCGGAGTAGCCGACGTCGGCCGCGATCGCCTGCATGGCGTCGGCGTCCAGTCCGTTCGCGTCGAGGACGACGCCGGCCGGGTTGCCCCCGGACGGGTCGGTGGTGAAGGCCGCATACCGCAGAACCGTCGTCATGCGACCCATCCAATCACCGCCGGACAACCCCGAGACGCGTGGCCTTCGGCCACCGTCGTTCGCCTCAGCGGTTCTGGTGGTGCCAGCGGCGGCGGTGGGCTCCGCTGATCAGCATGATCCAGAAGAGGCCCCAGAGCAGCCACGGTGCGGTCAGGGTGACGGCTGTGATGACGAGGCCGATCATCAGGAACGGTGCGAGCATCACGAATGCCGGTGGGCGGCGGCGTACGCGAGCCTGCTGCGGCGACCACGGGCCTTGTGCGACCTGCAGTTCGGAGGTGTTCGGGAGGTCGTCGAAGAGCGGGGCGAGGTCGTCGACGTACCGGGCCCTCGTCGCCTCCTCGCTGCGTTCCTCGAACTCGGCCTGCGTGAGCCGGCCGGCGACGAAGTGGTCGCTCAGGAGCGAGACGGCCTGATCGCGTTCGGCGTCACCGATCCGGACCGGGCCCTGGCGGCGCTCGGTCGTACGGCGTTCAACGTCCCGCCGGCCTGCCCACGCGGGGCCGCCCTGCTGGGACTCGTCCGGACGAGCCTCGGCCAGCCCGGCCCGCCAGTCAGCGCTGTCCCAGGGCGTCTTGTCCCATCCCCAGTCGCGTCGTTGCGAGGAGCGGGAGCTCATCAGCGGTCCTCGTCCGAGCTCTCGTCGGCGAGGATGCCGTACAGCTTCCGCCGCAGTTCGCCGAGCGCGTCCTTCGCCTTCGCCTGCTGCTCCGGCGTACCCGTCGCGAGGATCTGCCACATCGCCGTCGCGACCTGCCCGAGCATCGGCTTCAGGCCGTTCTCGTCGTCGCCGGTCGGGGCGCTCATCGCCTCCCACGGCGCGGACACCTCGTCCTGGTGCTCAGCGACGTACGCGCGTCCCTCGTCGGTCAGGGTGAACGTGCGGCGGCCGGCCTCGGCGTCCGCGGTGACGAGACCCTCGTCCTCGAGCTGCTGCAGGGTCGGGTAGATCGAGCCCGGGCTCGGCTTCCACGCCCCGCCACTGCGCTCGGCGATCTCCTGGATGATCTGGTAGCCGTTCATCGGCTGCTCGGCGAGTACGGCGAGAATCGCCGCCCGCACGTCGCCCCGCCGGGCCTTCGGTCCACGCCAGCGCGGCGGCGGACCCCACGGCGGGCCGAACATCTGCCCGCCACCGAACATCCCCCACTGCGGCCCAAACCCCTGCTGCCCGTGGTGCGTATGCGTGCGCCGCCCGGTCATCGCGGCGCGCAACTCTTCCTTGATGTCGTCGAAGCTTGCACAGTGCCGCGCGAACTGAGCCCAGGGCCACCCCGCGGCGTACGTCGATCCGGTCATCACGACCACCGTCCCTCACGAAGGAATGCGATAGTTCGACGATATATCGCGAACCACCCCAACCCAAGGGCGTCGCCCGGACCGGGTCAGCCGGCGATCTTGAGATTGGGGGCGGTGGCGGTGAGGACTACCGAGGTGCCTTCGATGCTGACCTGCTTCAGGGTGGCGCCGAAGGGGAGGGCGGGGAGGCGGATGCCTTGGGAGAGCTGCGACTTCACCGCGTTCTGGATGAAGGACGGGATCGCGTCCGAGAGCTGGTCGACGGCGAGGACGATGCGGCCCTTCTCGACCTGCGGGCGGATCGTCGCGTCCGCCTCGATGCCGCGGACCGTCAGTTTCGCGTGCAGCTTGCCGTCGACGACGTTCATCGTCAGGCCCTTGAGACCGGTGCTGCGGACGGCTTGCTTGGCCAGCTCGGCCGGCGACAGCTGTAGCCGGACGTCGGTGCTGTCGACGGTGACCGCCGTACCGGGCTCTCGGGTCAGCAGGCCACGCGGCACATGTACGCCGGTCAACTCGACCTTCAGGTCCTCCGCCGGGATCGAGTCGAACGTCGGCTGCTTCATGGTCAGTGTGACCTTCGAGAACCTCTCCTTGGCCAGCTGCGGCAGGAACCCGAACCCGCCGACCTTGACGGAGGTCTCGGACGAACGTACGTCGTACTTCGCCGCCTCCTTCTCCGCCATGGTCGCGAGCTGATTCTCCGCCACCCACGCGGCCGCCCGGTCGACGACGACCGCCAGCAGGCAGAGCACCACCAGAGTGACAATCAGCCGCCGGCCCCAGCGCCGCGGTCTCCTCGGACTCATTCCGTACCTTTCCAAGCTCGCCACCCCGTCGGACCGCACAGCCTAGGGGGTAACGCCCTCGATCGATGCGCGGAGGGCGTCGTCGAGGGACGTGGGCTTGATGCCAAAGGCAACAGTTGCCGCGGTGGAGTCGAGCACGAACGGGCGTTGCCACTGGTACTGCGTCTCGAGCATCGCGCGGGCGGTGGGGTTGAACAGTCCGGCCAGTCGGAGCGCAATCGTGGGCATCTTGGCGACGCGGGCTCGGGGTGCGCCGGCGAGTTCGGCGGTGCGGGTGGCGAGGGCTCGGATCGAGATCGGCTCGACGGACGGGACGTGCCACGGGCGACCCCAGGCGGTCTCGTCGGCTGCTACCGCGATGAGGGTCTTGGCGACGTCGCCGACGTACGTCCAGCTGTGGGGCGCGTCCAGGTCGGCAGGTATCGAGCCGCGGCGGCCGGCGATCACCTTCGGTAGGACCATGACGCTGTACGGCGTGACTGCGCCGGCGCCGAGGTAGTCGGAACCGCGAACGTCCGCGGTGCGGATCCGACCGGCCTGGTGCGCAGCCAATGCGTCGGTCCAGAGCTTGGCGCGCACCTGGCCCTTGACCGAGTTGGGCTGCAGCGAGGTGTCTTCGGTCATCGGTCCGTCGACGGCGCCGTACCCGTAGAGGTTGCCGGTCGTGACGAGCACAGCCCCGCTGGTCTCGGCCGCGTGGATCAGCGCCGCTCCGAGCGGAGGCCAGTCAGTCGACCACCGGTGGTACGCCGGTCCCGCACACGAGTAGATCGCCGCCGCCCCCTCAACAAGCCGGGCCAACCCCGCCCCATCACTCGCATCCCCTGCCACAGCCTCGATCCCACCGGGGTTCGGAGCGGTGCTGCCGGACCGCGTGATGAGCCGAACCTGTTCACCTCGACCGGCCAGCAGCTGGGCGGTCGCGGATCCAACCGGACCAGCCCCGACAACTACATGCAGCGACATGACAGGCAACCCCCTCATGGTGTGACGCGGAACGAGCGCACTGTACTTACTCGACCTTAAATGGATCGTGTTCCGTGAGGAGCTTGTCCAGCCTGGCTGCTCAGGCTCAGATCTTGCGGACGCGGGTGGCGCGGTAGCGGAAGCTGTCCTGTTGGGCGGCCTCGTAGTCGAACTCGACCTGGTCGCCCTCGTCCAGCGCCCGATAGCCGTCCATCTCGATCACGCTGAAGTGAACCCAGGCGTCGAGTCCGTCCGGCAGGTCCGGTGAGGCGATCGCGCCCCACCCTTTCTCCGGCTTGAAGAACTTCACCGTCCCGCGAGTCATGTCCGCAGGGTCGCATACCGGTCGGCTCACCCCGCCGGCTTTGCGGCCCTCGTGAAAGGTGCCCGCCGGCTGGTCGGGTTGGTTTACGCTGCAGCGGTGTTGGTGGGGCGGTCGCTTGAGCGGGCTGCGGTGGAGCGGGTGCTCGCCGCGGCTGCGGACGGCCGGTGTGGCGCACTGGTGGTTCGGGGCGAGGCGGGGATCGGCAAGACCGCACTGCTTGATCACGCCGCGAGCGTTGCGGACGGTATGCGAGTGCTACGGGTGGTTGGGATCGAGTCCGAGGCTGAGCTCCCGTTTGCGGGCCTACAGCTGCTGCTTGCCCGGTTCGCCGACCGTTTCGATGCGTTACCCGGTCGCCAGGGTCAGTCCCTGCGGGCCGCGTTCGGCGCGAGCACGTCGCCCGGTGGGCCGCCAGTGGTCGGAGCCGCCGTACTGACGTTGCTGTCCGACCTGGCCGAGGAGAGGCCTCTGCTGTGCCTGATCGACGACGCGCACTGGTTCGACAGGTCCTCGATCGACGCTCTGCAGTTCGCCGTACGGCGTTTGCACACCGACCCGATCGCGGTCATCTTCGCGGCCCGCGACGGCGACCGTCCGTTCCCAGCCGCCGGCCTGGACAGCATCACGCTGCAGCGCCTGGACCAGCCGGACTCGACCCGGCTGCTGGCCAGCGTTCGGACGCTGCCCCGCGACGCGGCCGAACGCGTACTCGCGGAGTCCGCCGGCAACCCGCTGGCCATCGTGGAGTTGGCGTCCAGCGACCACGCAGATCGCCCGTCCGCGCCGGTCAGCCCACTGCCTGCCAGCGGACGTTTGGAAGAGCACTTCCGCCTGCAGGTCCACGCTCTGCCAGAGAACGCGCAGCGTGCACTGTTACTCGCTGCCGCGGACCACACGTCGGAGCTCCCGGCGTACTCGGCCGCTGCCGCGTCGCTGGGTCTGACCGCCGCGGACCTTGAGCCGGCCGAGCAGGAGCGACTCGTACGGGTGACTGTCGACAGCATCGAGTTCCGGCACCCGTTGATCCGGTCGGCGGTCTACCAGCACGCACCGTTCGCGCAGCGTGTGGCCGCACACGAGGCGTTGGCGCAGTCCTTCTCGGACCCACGTGATGCCGACCGACGCGCCTGGCACCTCGCCGCCGCGGCCAGTGGAACCAACGACCTGGCCGCCGCGGAACTCGAACGCGCCGCACTGCGTGCAGTCGGTCGCGGTGGGCCGGCCTCCGCCGCGCGGGCCCTGGAACGAGCCGCGCAGCTCAGCAACGACCGATCCGATCGAGCCCGACGCCTCGTCAGCGCCGCCCGAGCCACGTACGACGCCGGTGGGCTCGAGCAGGCGGCCGAGTTGGCCGCGGCCGGCGGCGCACTGACCAGGCAACCCAGCGAAAAGGCCGAGGCTGCGTGGATTCGAGCCCAGGTCGCGTACGAGCGTAACTCGCCGGCCGACGCGAGTGCGCTGGCGCTCGCAGCCGCCGTACCGATCCTGTCGTCCGACCCGGACCGCGCCGTGTCCATCCTGGCCGAGGCAACCTGGTGTGCCCGCGACGCCGCCGACGCCGACCTGCTTCGCAGTTGCTCAGAGCAACTAAGGTCCGTCGATGGTGGTCTGGCCGGGGCACTGGTGGGTTTCACTGACCTGTTGCTCGGAGACGTCAAGCCGGCCTTCGAATCGATGCGGGCGGTGCTTCCGACGGCCCTTGAGTTGGACGGGAGGCTCGACCGGCTCACGGCCGGGTTCATGGCCCTGCTGATCGGTGAGGACGACCTGGCACTCACCCTGCTCGAGAGCTATGTCGCCGCGTTGCGCCTAGATGGTGCGCTCGGCTGGCTGCCCTACGCGCAAGAGCCGCTGGCCCTTGCACAGTTGGTGACCGGCCGCCTCCAGGATGCCGAGGCGACCGTGACGGAGGCGATCGAACTTGCCGCCGATCTGGGTCAGGATCTGCAGGTCGTCGTACTGACCTCGATCTCGGCGTGGCTGGCCGCGGTCCGTGGCGATGCCGCGGCCGGCGAGCAGATCGACCAGGTGCTCGGCGACACCAGGCAGCACCGCATGTCGGCTGCTTTGGCGAAATGGGCCTTGGCTTTGGTCGATCTGATGTCCGGTCAACCCGGTGCGGCGCTGGATCGGCTGGAGGGCGTTTGCGCCGGACCGTCCGGCCGAGACGTGACGGTGCGGGCCATACCTGATCATGTCGAGGCCGCCGTACGGGCAGGCGATCCCGAGCGCGCGCGACGGTACCTCCCGGCGCTGATCGAGTGGGCGACCCATTCGGCCACCCCTGCGGCTCGTGGGCTCGTACTGCGGTGCGAGGCCTTGCTCAGCGAGGGATCCGACGCACAAGAGGCCTTCGAGGCGGCACTCCGTCTCGAAGGAGTCGGACCGTACGACCGGGCGCGCACCTGCTTGGCGTACGGCGAATGGCTGCGACGCAACCGTCGTCGTACGGCGGCCCGGGCGCAGCTGATCGAAGCCCTCGGCACGTTCGAACGGATCGCGGCGTACGGCTGGGAACGGCGCGTCCGCACCGAGCTCACCGCACTCGGCGACACCCCGCCGGAGGCCGGACCGGAGATCGGCCTGACGCCACAGGAACTACAGGTCGTACGCCGAGCCGCCCAGGGGATGAGCAACCGGGAGATCGCGGCCGAGCTGTTCCTCAGCCCGCGCACCGTCAGCCATCACCTGTACAAGGCCTACCCGAAGCTGGGCGTGAGTAGACGGTCCCAACTCCGCCAGTCTTTTGACTGATTCGGGGCGGCGGTCCGGCTCCTAGGGTCAGATCCACCACCTGCACAACGGAGGATCTGATGGCCAAGACGATCATGGGCGCGGTTGTTTCGCTCGATGGCTACCTGGCCGACGACGGTGACGGCGTCGGCCCGCTGTTCGACTGGCTGGGCAACGGGGACGTGAGCTGGTCCTTCGAAGGCAACGACGTCGAGGTCCGAACCACCAAGGCGTCCGCCGACTTCATGCAGGCCAAGTACGCCGGTATCGCCTGCGTCGTCATCGGCCGGCGCCTCTTCGACCTCACCAACGGATGGGACGGCGTACCCGCCGCCGGCCACCACGTCTTCGTCGTCACCCACGAACCACCGAAGGACTGGGAGCACGCCGACACAGCGCCCTTCACCTTCGTCGGCAGCGTCGAGGAAGCCATCAAGACCGCCCGGGAGTACGCCGGCGACAACCGCATCGTCGACGTAGCCGCCGGCCAGATCGGCGGCCAAGCCCTCCGCATGGGCCTGATCGACGAGGTAGTAGTCAACCTGGTCCCCACCGTCTTCGGCTCCGGCCGCCCCTTCTGGTCCACCGGCCCCCTGACCGGCCCCATCCTCCTCGACAACCCCACCCAAATCGTCGAGGGCAACCGAGTAACCCACCTCGTCTACACCGTCCCGAAGGCGTAGATCGGTCTCAGGGACAGGTCCTTTCGTACGGGCGATCGCCGAACGCCTGGGTCCATTCCTCGGAGGTGAGATTGCGGCCGGCCATCGCGCACGCGAAGGCGATGCTCCGGTCGACGCTCGTGTCCCAGCGATACGTCGTGCCGTCGTACGCCGCGATCGTGACGATGTCGTTGCCACCGGTGAAACTCGGAACGGCGGCCACCGGCCGGTCCGCGGGAGCGATTGAGACTGTGCCGAGCAGATCAAGGCTGCGCACGTCCCACAAGCTGACTGTGCCGTCCCGGGCTCCCGAGACCAGACGTGAGCTGTCCGGTGAGAAGCGGACGACCATGCCCTGGTCGTTGTGACTGATGGTCGCTGCGCGCCTGACCTGGCCCGACTGCACGTCGATTGTGAGGACCTGGCCACCGGCTCCGATGCCCGCCACCAGCCGCCCGTCGGGCGAATAGGCAGCGTTGTTGAGGTCCACGGGCAGATCGCCCTCTGAGCGGAGCATGCCTTGCTCTGTGCCGACGATTCGCCAGTGCTCACCGGCGCCGTCCGGGAAGTGCTCGAAAAGCATCGCAGTACGGCCGTCGGGAGCTCGCGCGGTACAGCAGTCGGCCGGCCACCAGGCGTACTGTCCCTCGGGCCACAGCTTCTCGTCGAAGAAGATCATGCCCTTGGCGCTGCCGGTGACGAGGCGCTCGCCGGTTCCGACGTAGCTGAGCGAGCGGACGTCCTGGAATCCCTGCGACTCGAGCACCTTGCCGGTCCGGGCGTCGAGGGTCGTGATCGTGTCGGCGTCGTGGACCGCCAGGCGCCGGCCGTCAGGTCGCCAGGCAGCCGGTGATCGTGGTCCGTCTTCCAGGTCGAGGCCGAGTTGGGTAGGGGTGGTGACAACACCGCTGGGCATGTCGGCGAAGGACACCCACACCCCCTTCGCGTCCCGCCACAGGTAAGCGGTCGTCATGCCGTCGTCGGAGACGAGGACGTGGAGGTACTGCCGTGCCGCAGCAAGGTGGGACCGAGGGAGGTAACGACGTTGCCCGGCCAGGTCGTAGACCCGCAGGATCCCCTCATCGCCCGCGGTGTACAGCGTCTGGCCGTCCGGGCTGAAGTCGACGGCCCAGGACACTTCCGAGGTCTCGATGCGTTCGCGCGCGGCTCCGGTCGCCACGTCCCAGACGATCACCTCCCCGTTCTGTTCGGCCGTGGCCAGCAGCTTGCCGTCGGCAGAGAAGGTCTGGCCCCGAGTGGTGTCGACCTGACTGCGCAATACCTTCACCGTCGTGCCGGTGTGGGCGTCGACCAGGGCGATCGTGTCCTGGTCGAGTCCGGCTGCGGCCAACTGCTGAACGGCGAGCAGGTCGCCGTGGGTGCTGACCTCGACTCTTCCGTAGTCAGGCAGCGCGGGGCGTTGCCACTTCCGTCGACCGGTGGCCACATCGAAGGCGATGAACGGCCAGGTGCAGTAGATGGTGCTGCCGTCAGGACTCAGAGCGATCCCCTCGTAGTCACCAGGGAACGACACCATCCGCGGCGGGCGGCCAGGCGCGCGCAGATCCCAGATCAGGGCATACGCCGTACTGCTGAAGTCATGGATCGACCCGTCCCCCCGGACGCTCGCGGCCAGGTAGCGTCCGTCCGCACTGAAGGCGAGATCGAGATACCGCAGCTTTCCCTGCGCAGGCAGGGGTGCGGGCTGGGGAGTCACCGGTTCCAGGGTGTCGGCGGTCAGCAACCGAAGTGGCAGTTCGGAGTCGCCGAATCCGGCGCCGCCGGCGTTCACGGCGATCGCGGCGACCAGTCGGCCGTCCGGGCTGAACCGCGGGTCGGTGAAGAACCGACCGCCGCTGAGATCGCCCTCGAAGGTGTACGAGTCCAGCACCTGCCCGGTCTTGGCGTCGTACAGATGGAAGGTCGCGGCGCCGTCGCCGGACAGGATGCGGCGGCCGTCGGGGGAGACCTCGACGTTCTCGGTCCGGCCGAGCGGAGACCCGGCAGAGTGCACGAGCAGCGGGCGCTTGTTCATTGTGGCAGTCAGGTTGGCGCGGGTCTCCGCGGAGTCTTCGAGTCTGACACCCTGCGCGGCGAGCAGGATCGAGTGGCTGATGCCCTCGGTGAGCAGGGCCCGGGCCCCGACCCGGCGAGCCAGTTCGGTCGTCGCGGCCTGCTCGGCCAGATCGGCCTGGCGGACTGCGACGAGTCCGGCGATCAGGGCGCCGGCCAGGAGGACGGCCGCGGTGGCCAGGGCCGCGCGGAGCCGCCGGTTGACGTGGACCTGATGACGGGCCTGGTCCTCGGCTGCCCGCAGCTCCGCCCGCGACGCCTGCTTGCTCGCGGCCAGGAAGTCCTGTTCGGTCGGTGTCAGCGTCGACGTCGAACGGTCCCGCCACTCTGCTGCTCTCGCGAGGCGTACGCCGCGGTAGAGCTCGCTGTCAGGACGGCCGAGACCGTCCCAGGCATCGGCGGTCCGGGCGAGGTGGTGCAGGATCTGCTGGCCCTCCAGATCGTCGTCCAGCCAGCCACGCAACCGCGGCCAGGCCCGCGCGAGCGACTCGTGGGCGAGTTCGACCGCGCCGTCGTCACTGGTCACCAGCCGGGAGCCGGCCAACAGGTCGATCATCGAGGCGTCATCGGGACCGGTGACCACGAGTCGGCGGGGCAGCCGGCTGCGGATGGGCTCGCCCTCCGGTCCGGGCGTGACGAGCCGCAGGAGCAGGTCACGCAGTACCGGCCGTTGCTCGCGCGGAATGCGTTCGTACACCTGTTCGGCCGATTGGGCGACGGCGCCGCGAATCCCGCCGGAAGCGTTGTAGCCCGCCACGGTGAGGGTGCGACCTTCCCGTCGTTGCCAGGTCTCGCCCAGCGCGTGCGACATCAGCGGCAGCGCGCCCGGCTGGTCGGCCACCTCGTTGACCAGAAGATCGACCAGGCCTGGCTCCACCACCAGCGAGGCCAGCCGTGCGGGTTGCTCGATCGCCGCCCTCAGGTCGTCCTCCTTCATCGTGGACAGCAGATAGAGGCCCGGCTCCACCGTCCGGGCGAAGGCGGGATGAGACGAGATGTCGGCCAGGCGGTCAGCGCGGAACGACAGGATCAGTGGTGCCACCGCCTGGTGGGCCTTGAGCGCACTCAGGAACTGGTCGCGCTCGGCGAGGCTGGCGCAGAGCGAGAACACTTCTTCACACTGGTCCACCACGAGAGCGGGGGCAGGCCCGGTCGTCGGCAGGGTGGCGGTCAACGCCGCGACCGGGTGGGCGCCCGGGGTCATCACCACGACCCGTTGGCCATCTCGACGCAGTGAGGCTGCGACACCCGCGCGTACCAAGGAGGACTTGCCGCACCCGGACGGCCCGACGACGGCCAGGACCGAGGTGTCGGCCAGTTTGCGCAGGCACGCGGCGATGTCCGTGTCGCGACCGAAGAACGTGTCGGCGTCGTCCAGGTCGTACGCCTTCAGCCCCGGGTACGGGCAGTCCCGGTCGGGTTCTGGCATGGCCTGTTCGGCCACCAGGGAAGGATCCTGACGCAGGATCGCCTGCTCCAGCGAGTCGATGTCCGAACTGGGGTCCAGGCCGAGTTCGCGATTCAGTACGTCGCGCAGCCGGTGGATCGTCCGCAGTGCCTCGGCCTGCCGACCGGCCTGGTACTGCGCTGTCGCCAGCAGCACCCAGCGCCGTTCGCGGAGCGGGGCCTCGTTCACCAGTGCCTGGGCCTTGGCGACGACCTCCTGGTGCTGCCCGGAGCGCAGCGCGGCATCGACGTACAGCTCCTCCGCCACATGCAGCAGCTCACCCAGCCGTTCGGCCTCGATCCGGGCGATGTCCCAACTGTCCAGCTCTGTCAGTGGCGGGCCCCGCCACAACGTCAACGCATCCGCCAGCACCAGCGCGGACCGCTCGGCCTCGTCGGCGACCAGGAGAGCGCGGGCGCGGGCGATGGCGCGTTCGAACCGCTGCGCGTCGATCTCGTCGAGAGGAACGGCCAGCCGGTACCCGAGCGGCAGTGTCTCGATGGCGTGGACGCCGAGAATCTTGCGGAGCCGTACGACGCAGCCCTGGATCACTTTCGGCCACGACGACGGGCGCTGCGCGCTCCAGACCACCTCGGCCAGCTCGTCGGAGCTGACCACGTGTCCTGGGCGAACAGCCAGTGCTGCGAGTACGACCCGGTCCCGACGGCCGAGAGCTTGCCCCAGATCCCCCTCGATCGTGAGCGGGCCGAGAACGGCGATGCCCACACCCCGACTGTCGACCCACCCACGCTGCCCGTCAACGGCGGCGATACCGCGGTGATACCGGCATCGACCCCCGCGATACCGCGCTGAGCGAGAACTGCACCAAGGGAACACCAGAGAACGCGAGAACAGGAGTACCGAGATGTCCGGATACGCAACGAAGCTCAGCGCAGGAGTACTACTGGCCATGACGGTGACCGCCGGGCCCGCGATCGCCGCCGAGATGTCTGCACAGGACGCAGGCGTTCCACCGGCGGCCGCGACGGAGCCGGCGCCGTCCATGTTCCAGCAGGGCCCACCCAACTACCCGAACTACGACCCGCAGTACGAGGCCAAGCTCTTCCAGCCGGTCGAGCAGCCGAGGAGTGGGCTGGACACCACCTCGGTCGCACTCGGTGCACTGGGCGGCATCGCCCTCGGCGGAGCGGCCCTCGGCGTCACGCTGGTCATCGAGAGGCGCCGCCACCTGACGGCGCTGCGTTCAGCCTGACTCGGCCGGCAGCCGGGCGCTGCGTTCAGTCTGAGCGGCCCTTGAGCCGGCGGCTGAGGGCGCGTTCGGCTTCTCGGGTTGCTTCGCGTTCGGCGAGGGTGTGGCGTTTGTCCCAGGTCTTCTTGCCGCGGGCGAGGGCGATCTCGACCTTCGCGTGGCCGTCCTTGAAGTAGAGGGTCAACGGGACGATCGTCAGGCCGCCCTCGTTGACCTTCCGCTCGATCTTGTTGATCTGGGCGCGATGCAGCAGCAGCTTCCGCTTGCGGCGTGAGCCGCCCTCGAACCAGCGGGCCTGGGAGTACTGCGGGATGTGTACGCCGTGCAGCCAGATCTCCCGGTCCTCCACCATGGCGAAGCCGCCGACCAGGGACGCCCGCCCGGCCCGGAGCGCCTTCACCTCCGGCCCCTGCAACACGATCCCCGCCTCCCACGACTCACCCAGCTGATAGTCGTGTGCAGCCTTCCGGTTGCGCGCGACCACCGGGTTCGCCTCGGGCTTCTTCACACACCGATTCTGCCCGACTCGGCCGGCGTGCTGAGCTGGCCCCTGTGTGTGGCTGCGTGGTTCGCGACGACCGCGGTCGCGGCGCCGGTGACTGCGAAGAGTGTGCCGAGCGCGATCCAGCCCAGCGTGCCGTGGTCGATCGCGGTGGTGGTGACAACGGCGGGGGCGAGCATCAGGGCGAGTGCGTTGCCGGTTTGGCTGAGGCCTTGGTAAGCGCCGGCTCGATCGGGGTCGGCGAGTTCGAAGGCCATGCCCCAGCCTCCTGCTTCGCCTTGCGTCTCGGCCGCGGAGGACGCGAGGGCGGCGAGGAACAGGACGGCGATTGCTGCCGCAGCGCCGAGTTGGCCTGCCAAGGCGAAGAGCAGGCAGGCGACGAGCAGGAGCAGGCCCGCCCGTCGTACTGACCGCCCAGCGGTTCGCAGGTTCTGAGTGCCTCGGGAGGCACGGACCTGGAAGAGCGCTACGTAGGCGGTGTTCACGAGCAGGAGCGCGGATACGACGATCGTCGGGGCGTCGGTGTGGTCTGCCACCCACAGCGGTATCCCGACGGTCGTCAGCCCGAAGTGGATCGCTAGCACGGCGTTGAGGACTGTCGAGACGACGTACGTGCGATCCCGTAAGGGAGACCGTCCGCGGGAGGCCTCGGCGCTGGTGGAGACGTCCATCCGTGCGGCCAGCCCGGCGACCCTGCGGCGCAGGCCGATCAGTGGGACCGTGCCGAGGATCGCGATCGCGCCGACGAGTACGACCGTCAGGCGGTAGGCCGTGGTGGTGTCGATCATCAGGGCCAGTCCTGCGACCAGGGTGCCGAGGCCGATGAAGACGTTCATCACCACCCGCAGCCGGGCCCGGACAGCGACCCGCTCGGGACCGACGTACCAACGCGCGAGCAGCGTCATCTGGGCGGTGCTCTGCAGACCGCGGGTGGCGGAGACACAGGCCGCGATCAGTACGAAGCTGACGACGTTGCTGGCGAGGGCATAGGCCAGCAACGAGACCCCGTTCGCGGCCAGCGCCCACTGCTGGAGCCGATCGGCACCGCATCGATCGCTCAGTCGCCCACCGGCGTACGACGCAAGAACACCGACCCCGCCGGCGACGGTGAGGCCGATCCCGACGACCGCCGGAGACAGGCCGACCCCGCGGGTGAAGTACAGGGCGCTGACGGCGAAGAACATTCCACGCGACAGCGACATCGCGGTCACGGCGGAGGCGAGGGCGCGCTCGAGGGGATCGCGGAGGAGTTCAGGCACCCGACAGTTGTGCCATCCGGGGATCCTCGGGTACCAGCGATGTAGCGTATTGCTTCATGATCGAGTACGAGCTCGCGGGGAACGACCTCGGCGAAGTGCGTTTCGCGATCTCGCCGCTGAACGAGTTGGGTCTGTCCCTGCGGACCCTGCGCGACCCCGGCCGGTTCCCGCTCCAACTGCCCTGGCTGCGGGCCACCGCGTCGGCGCGGGCCGGGCTCGACCTGGAACTTCTCGGCGCGTTGACGAACGAGTCGCTGTGGACGCCGGACTTCATCACTCCGCGGCCGTACACACCACTCGGCCGGATCGACGACGAGTTGGCGGCGCTCACCGGCACACCGGCCGGCGTCGTACGCGCGGATCTGGCGGAGGTCCATCCGGGCGTGCTCCCGCCGGTACTGCGCGGTCGGCCGGACCGGGTGCTCGCCCGGGTGCTGGCAGCGTTGCGGGACTACTGGGACGCCTGTTTCGAGCCGCACTGGGCGCGGATGCGGACAGTGCTCGAGGCCGACGTCGTCTACCGCGGCCGGGTCACGGCGCACGATGGTCTCGCGGCGATGTTCGCCGGAATCGACCCGTGGGTACGCCTCGACGACACCGTCCTCCGGGTACGGCTGCGCAGCAATCTTTCCTACCGCACTTCGACCGCCGGTCGCGGCCTGACGCTGACGCCCTCGCTCTTCAGCCGGCGTGCGGCGGCGCCGATCTCTCCTGACGAGCCGCCGCACATCATGTACCCGGCCCGCGGTCTCGGAACGCTGTGGGAGACCAGGACGACTACCCCGCCGACCGCCCTGGTCGGCCTGATCGGCCGCGTCCGCGCCCAACTACTGAGGCTGCTCGAGACCCCGACGTCGTCGACGGAACTCGCCGTACGCCTCGACGTCACCCCAAGCGCGATCAACCAGCACCTACGCGCCCTACGCGCCGCCGGCCTGCTCATCTCGGCCCGCCACGGCCGCTCAATCCTCTACCACCGCTCGGACCTCGGCGACCGAGTCCTTCGCGGCACGTAACGTAGGTGCGGCAGGCGCCGTCCTTACCTGGACAGGATCCGCAGCAGGTCCTCGAGAGCGCGCCGCCGATCCTCCTCCGTCGTCGTCCCAGGCGCCGGCTCGTCGGTAGCTCGCGGGGGTACCGCGCGCTCCTCGGCAGCAGGGACTTGTGTCCACCGTTCGTCATCCGCGACCGGTTCTTGGGTCCTGTGTTGGCCTGCTTCGGTGGACTCCTGGGGCCGGCGTTCGTCTGCCGGATCTGGTGCCGCGGTGGGCTCCGGCGTCCAGCGTTCGACGGCCGGTTCCGCCGCCGGGACTGGAGCCTGTGTCCAGTGGTGGCCGGCCGGATCAGCTTCCGGGACGGGATCCGGTCGCCAGGGTTCGCCGACATGGCTCGTTGCTTCGGCCGGGGCGGGCGCCCAGTATTCATCGGCCGGGTCCATCGCCGGGGCGGGTTCCGGAGTCCAGCGTTCGTCAGGCGGATCTGCCGCAGCGGGTTCGGGTGTCCACCGTTCGTCCGCTGGGTCCAACGCTGCGGCGGGAGGTGGCACGGCTGCGCGCTCAGCGGCGCGGCGCTCCACCTGTTCCAGTACGCCGCGCTGCAGGAGCCGCCGTACGACCGTCTCGTTCGCGTCGGCGGCGAGCAGTTGCGGTGCGCCACCGAACGCGGTCGCGATCAGCTGCCATTCCTCGAAGTCCAGGACCACGAAGTGGTCGGCGGTGTCCGCGCGCAGCCGGTACGGCAGGCCGGCGCCGCCCGCTTCGTGGTCGTGGTGCACGTTCCTCTCCTGTCGGTGGCAGTTGTGTCGCGACCCGCGCCCGGCGGGTCGCGGGCGCGTCAGGCAGCCAGTGAGTCGGTGTAACGGGCCATGCTGGCCCGCACGATCGCGAGGTTGGCGTTGGAGCGATCCGCGGCGAGGTAGACGAACGACGTCGGATTCACCAGCTTGATCAGGTGGATCTGGTCGGTCAGGGTGATCAGCATGTCCTCGAGCTGCATGTTGAGGTTCAGCGACGCCATGATCTTGCGCTTCTGCTTCACCATCTCGCTGTTGAAGGCACTCGCCGCCGACAGGTCGAAGTTGTCGTTCTTCGAATACATCCCGATCGTCATCCCCGAGTCGAGGTCGACGAGGGCAGCGGCGATGAAGCCAGGCATCGAGTTGCCGAGGTCGGCCAGGATCTGGATGGTCTGCTGCTCGGAGAGCATCGGTTACTCCTTGCGGTAGGTCATGCCGGTCGCACGGTGCGGCCGGCTTGGCGGTCGTACTGCTGTGGATCAGTCGGGAGGTGGCGGGGTGTCGCCCGCCGGGGCGTCGGCGGGGTGTGCGACACCTGTGAGTTCGCGGCGCAGGTCGCGACAAGCCAGATGAATGCGCGCGATGTTCGCGCTCGGCACGGTCAGGATCATCAGCACGTGCTTGTCGCCGACGGCATAGAGCAGCACGTACCCGTCGGGGCTGCGGACGGTCAGCTCACTCAGCCGTCCCGGTCCGACCAGGTCGGCGAGGCGCTGCCCGAGCGACAGCGACGCCGCGCAGATCGCCGCGGCCGCGTTGGCCTGGTCCGGCTCGAGCATGTGGACGACCGGCCGGCCGTCAGCCCCCGCCAGCATCACGCCGGTCACACCGGTCAGCGAGCGCTTGGTCGTGTCGAGCAGTTCCCGCACCGTGGCGGTGTCGCCGATGTACGCGGCGAGATGCTCGGCGCTCATGCGACCGTCCGGCGCTCTTGCCGCGCGAGCAGCGTCAGCAGCGAGACCAATAAATGTCGCGCGGAACGCTCGTCGATGACGTCGCACGGAACGACCGCGACGTCGGAGTGCAGGAACTCGCGGAGCATGTCGACCGCTACCGGGATCTCGACGCCGCGGTTGGCGCCGACGGCGAGTGCGGCGATCGGCTTGTCGTGGAAGAAGGAGAGTATCTGCGCCGCGTCCGGCCAGGTGGAGGGATTGGCGACGTCCACCAGAACGACGCAGGCGTCGGCGCCCTCGGCAACGACATCCCACATGAACCGGAACCGGTCCTGGCCGGGCGTGCCGTACAACAGCAGCCGCGTGGACAGTTCGTCACCGTGGACGTCGAAGTGGCCGTGCTCCAAACCGACGGTCGTCGTCGGCTTGAGCTCTGCCTCGTCGCCCGTCGTGGCCTCTTCGGTCCCGACGACAGGTACGCCGGAGATGTGCTGGATGAAGGTCGTCTTCCCCACACCGAACGGGCCGGTGACCACAACCTTGAACTCGACGTCCGGGTCGTGCACCGACGTCTCCCTCCCCGAGCTAGCAGTCGGACCGCGGTACGCAGGCATGCGGCAGCGACTCGGCGGATCGCCCCCAGCGATGTGTCCCCACCTGACTCGCGTCGTGCCTGACGCGTCGCAAAAGGTTAACCGCTTGAGTGGTTCGCATCCAGACACATACACGATCTGTCTCAGGAAAATTCTGATGAATTGGAGCTGCCGCGATCAATGCGATTACTCGGCGACCGGCACCTTTTACCCGCGGTGACGAATAGTCCTGGCACGGCTCATCCGGGCGAGGGTCCGGGTGCCGATGCGCCTGTGGACAAACGGGTCCTGGGATGCGTGCGCCCGATCGATCGGGAATTGTAGGCGCACGCGTCTCGAAATGAATTGCACCAGCCGGAGAATTCACCGACGGTACGAATTCGACTGCACGGCGTATTTATCGTGTGTCAGGGTGTAATTCTTGCCGGTGTTGCTGCTGCGAATAATTCTCACGAAAGCCGGGGGAATTGTGGACAATTCCCACCAAAGCCGCGCACGCCCGTCCGCCATCACGCCGACCCGGTCAGACGCAGTTGGTGCCCCCGGCAGGATTCGAACCTGCGACGCACGGTTTAGGAAACCGACGCTCTATCCCCTGAGCTACGGGGGCGCACGTGCGGGGACAGCTTAGCGGAGGGGAGTGGGTCAGCCGGTGAGGGCGTAGACGCCCAGGTGGCCGGTGATGGAGGCGTAGCGCTCGGCGTAGAGGGTGGTGCAGCGGGAGGACGCGCAGCCGGCGCCGGCGAAGGTGATGCCGCGGATGGTCGCGGTGGTGGAGCTGGGGCGGGTGTAGATGGGTCCGCCGGAGTCGCCGCCGATGATCGCGACCAGGCCGCCGCGGGTGGCGCGGATGACGTACGTCGTGCAGCCCTCGGAGTCGCAGTACTTCGCCGACTTCGAACGGACCGTGATCCCGCACAGCGACGTACTGAAGCTGCCGGACTGGCAGACGACGGTGCCGACGCCCGGGTCGGCGCCGCCCTTGACCGTGCGGGTGTTGGCCGCGTCGCCGGGGCCGTCGGTCCAGATCTTCGCGCCGTAGCTGCTGCCGGTGAGCAAGGACTGGTCGTAGTCGGGGTAGTTCGTCCGGACCGTGGTGGTGCCGTAGTAGTTGGCGCCTGACCTCCACACAGTCCCCGGTGCACCGCAATGCCCTGCCGTGACGGACCCGCGCTGCTTGTTGGAACGCCGTACGACGGTGAAGCCGGCCGAGCAGTTCTTCAGTGGGGACGTGATCCGCGCGCCGCCCCAGTGACCGCCCTTCGGTGTGTCACTCAGCCTGGACGTCCGTGCGAGCGAGCTGGCGGTGAGTTGTACGCCGGACAGTCCGCGAAGGCCCTCGAGTGCCGCAGGGGAGGTGCTCGCCTGGTCGTACTCGACCACGATGTTTTCGCTGACCGGGTCGAGATCCGCGGCGAACGTCGTCTTGCCGGCGTCGGCCCAGGAGCGGGCGCCGACCGCGTTCCACGCGTCGGCGATCGACTGGGCGGAGTGGCAGCTGCGCTCGATCCGGACCAGCTGCTTGCCGGCCGCGGGCACGCTGCGGGCGACGGCGGCCTGGTACTTCTTCTCGTCCAGCTTGGCGCTGTCCACCACGACCTTGTAGCCGCTGGTGGCATTGCCGACCACGCCGATCACGCCCTGGCTCAGCCCGTACGGCAGGCCGGACTTCGGCCGGCCGGTCGCGTCGAGTGGTTCGAGCGAGTCGACGGCGGTGGTGATCCCGTCGCCGAGGGTCTCGCCGAGCGGGCGTGGATCCTTCGCAGAGGTGGGCTGTGCGAGTCGCTTGGCCTCGGTCGAGCTCGCACTGGGCTGAGCGTGCGAGCACGCCGCCACAGTGGTCGCTGGAGCGCCTGCGGATGCGGTGAGGCCGACTGCGAAGAGTGAGACTGAGCCGAGGGTGAGCAGCTGGACGGTGGCAGAGAGTCGCACGTAGCTCCTCGGATCGGTGAACGGCCGCCTACATCGTCCGGTCAGGGACTCCGCTCAGTCAATAGTCGATCACCGTCCGCGAGCAAATTTGACTACCCTGCGCGAGCGTACTTCGCAAGTTGACGCCCGTCGGCGGCGAAGAACTGGAGGGTGTCGCCGTCGACCGCGATCCGCTTCGCGGCAGCCAGTACTCCGGTGTGTGGCACGTTGTCGCAGCCGACCAGCCGCTGCGGGCCGACCGCTGCGGTGAACTCACCGCGCTGACCAATTGTGTATGTCCCCTGCAGCGAGTTGCAGCCGTCCGAGCCGCCCCACGTCCCATCCGGCCGCAGCACCAGCACAGGGTCGTCCGGCCGGTTCGCGTTCGCGGTCTTGAAGCCGGCCATCTCGGCGACTCGCCACGTCCCGGACACGGTCTGCACAGTGGGTGGCTTCGGTGCCGCGGTGGTGGCCGCCGGAGTCTGTCCGCCCGCGACCGGTGGCTGCGCGGGCTGGTTGTTCGAGCCGGCCAGGCCGAAGCCCACGACCGCGACAGCGGCTACTGCGACAGCAGCCGCACCGGAAACGATCCAGGTACGGCGCTGGGCCCGGCGGGCGCCCGTGGTCGCGCGCTCGGTCAGACCGGTGGCCTGCGGCACCGAGGCCGCGGCGCGGTCGAAGGTGCCCCGCAGGTCATCCTCGAGATCGGTGTTGCTCACGACAACCTCTCATCAACACGGTTGGAGTGCCTGGTTTCGCGAAGGGACGCGAGTGCTCGACTCGCGGTCGCGCGGACGGAGGACGGTTTGATGCCGAGCACGTCGGCGATCGTGCGGTCGTCCAGGTCCTGGTAGTAGCGCAGGACGAGCACGACCCGCTCCCGGGCCGACAGTGTGGCCAGGGCACGCCACAGGTCGTCGGAGTTGGCGATGTCGTTGGCGGGATCGGGCACTGTCCACCGTGGGTCGATCTCGGCCGTCGGTGCCTCGCTGAACGAGCGCCGGCGCGTCATCGACAGGTACTCGTTGACCAGGATCCGCCGGACGTAGTTGTGCGGATCGTCGGCCTTGCGCACCTTCCGCCACGACCGGTACGCCTGCATCAGCGCGATCTGGGCCAGATCCTCCGCCCGCTGGTAGTCCCCGGAGACGGTGAACCCGAGCCGCACCAGTTCCTGTCCACGGGCGGATACATACTCCTCGAACTCCACTCGCCACTCCCTGGCTGGGCGTAAAACACCTCACAACTATTAGACGCACCGAGCATCCACAGGTGATGCAACCATTCACGCACAGTTGGATCTCACCCGTGACCGGTCTAGGCCAGCAAGAACTCCCGGGCGGCGTCCCGGCCCCGCGCATCGCGCTGCACACTGTGCCCACTTCCCGGTACGACGACCAACCGGGCCGACCGTGCGTGTGCCTGCTCCCACTGCGCCCACTCCAACGGACAGAAAAGGTCGTTGCTGCCGTGCAGGATCAGCGTGCGCGGCAGTAACTCCTGCGCAGCCGGGTACGTCGATACGCGGGTCGCCGGCCACCGCAGGCAGCCTTGGATCATCAGTTGCGCGCGTGCGGTCGCCACGTCGTACGGATACAGCCGCTTCGGGTCCAAGCGGCGTACGGCGGTGTCTAGAGCGGTAGCGCGGTCAGTCTTGCCGGACCACGGGTAGCGCAGGTCGGAGCAGAGTGTGGCCAGGTGCAGTCCGGCGGAGAGTGTGTCGTAGCTGAGGCCCAGGCTGGTCGTCCGTTGGAACAGCTCCTTGAGGCCCGTGTCGTTTCCGGTGCGGGCGGCGTGGAGGATGGCCGGGATGCCGTGCAGCGTCGGATTGACCGAGTTGAGGCTGGCGACGGACAGACTCTCCATCAGGTCCGTGCCGCTGACTCCGTGCTGTACCAACCACGCCAGGTCGGCCACCGGATCCGTCGTACACGCGGGATCCTGGCGACACGCGGCCGTGAGGACTCCGGCGGTGGCGGCCATCAGGTCGACACCCATCGGGTCGAATCCCTTGTGTGGCACGACTGAGTCGAGCACCAGGGCCTGCACGTGGTCCGGATACTTCAGCCCGTACTGCGCTGCCGTGAAACTCCCGTACGACGTCCCGTCCAGCGTCAGCCGGTCGACCTTGAGGTACTGGCGCAGCTGCTCGATGTCCTCGACGGTGTCCGGCGTTCCGTAGTACCCGAGCCCCGAGCCGAACTTCTGCGCGCACTCGGCCACGGCCTGGGGCGGCGGCGTCAGGAAGTCCGAGCCGCCCACAGTCTCTTGTAATGAAGGGCAGTCGATGCCCTTCGGCCCGGTCCCGCGCTGGTCGTACATGACCAGCCTGTACTCGCGGAGCACCTCAGGCGCGATGCTGTTGCGGATGCGCGGCAGCAGCGAGACACCTGGTTGCCCAGGGCCGCCGGCAAGCATCAACAGCACCCCACGAGGTGCGTCGACGTTGTCGGCAGCAATGACCGCAAGCTCCAGCTCCGAACCGTTGGACTGCTGATGGTCCAGCGGCACGCGCAACGTCGTACAGGTGAAGCCGTCGACGCAGGCCGGGTGATCCGGAGCCGAGCAAGCGGTGCAGAGGAGGAGTAGCGCGAACAGCAGCCGTACCTGCCGCATGCGCCCTCCCGGAACGACTCGTGGTGTTCAGGGCAACAGCCGGTGTCGGCGAGTGTCAAGCGGTCGGCAGCCCTTTGGCGAAGCCGCCGCCGCGATGGACGGAGACCGCAAGGACGACGCTCCAGACCGTGAACAGCCCCAGGCCGCAGGTCTTCACCACGTCGGGTGCACCGTCCGGAATCACCAGGTCGGACACCGAGGTGATCACCATCAGGACAGGAACGGCCGGCGTGATCGAGCGGGTCCGGAACTGCGCCCAGCTCAGGGCGAAGGAGCCGACGACCAGACCACCCATGAACATCGCCAGGAACACCGGGCCCGGCGGGATCGACAGAATGCCGTCCATCGCGTGGTCGAGGTCTGCCTGGCTGATGCCGTCGTTGGTCGCGGCGAGCTGGAAGGCTTCGATCCCGTGCAGTGCGGCAAGACCGAACAGTTGGAGCGTCAGCGCAACGAAGGCGATGCCGGCCATCCGTCGGGAGGACAGCCACGACACCGCTGCGGCGATTGCGACGGTGGCGAAGAGGAACGGCGTACTGACCAGACCGGCGAGGATGGACCACCCCCGGCCCGCGCCAGTTGCCGAGTCGTGGGGGATCGCTGCTTCGACGACGGTGAGCAGGGGGCCGATGGGCAACAGGATCACGGCCCAGGTCCGAAGTCGGCGTGACGGTCCTACTGAGGTTTCCGGGGCGGCGTCGATGATCGTCATCTCAGGTCCTTTCGGGTTGGCGCTTCGGTTCCCCTGACCGTGCGCGCACCGCGGTCCCGGATACATCGGACCAGTGCCCCGACCTGTCCTGACTGCGGCGCAGCCGTTGTCCCGGGTCGAGGACGGGACGCTGGTCCCGTGCATCTGGGCACAGCTGCGCGCAGACTGTGGCCAGGACCCCGGGGGAGCAGGGGTCGCTCCCGGAGGGCGCCATGAGATCAGCAAGCCTCAGACCCGCGCCGCTGCTCGTCCTCGGAGCCATCGCCGGACTGTCCGCGACGACGCTGGCGCTGACCATTGCCAACGGAACGAGCCTGTCCGCGTTCGTCGACGGCAACGAGGCCAACGGCTGGATCTCCGCGCTGGCGTTCGGAGTCGTCGCGGCACTGGTGTTGTGGAGGCAGCCGGGGAATCGCATCGGACCGCTGCTCGCCGGCGCGGCGCTGCTCGTCGCGATCTCGGTCGCCGCTTATCCGTACGCGTACTACGGGCTACACACCAGGCCCGGGTCACTACCGCTGACAGGCCTGGCGGCTTGGTGCGCAGGCGTTCTGTGGATGACCGGACTCCTGATGATCCTCGGGTCGCTGACTTTGCTGTTCCCGAACGGCCGGCTCGCGTCACCCGGTTGGCGCTGGCCGGCCCGGGCGGTCGTCGCCGCCTCCCTCATCGCGACCCTTGCCGCCGGCACCACACAAGTACTCGTCGACGACTCGATGGGTGTGGCCGTGGTCGGCAGTCCGTTCGACCTGCCGTTCCCGGATGGTCCGCAGATGGTCGTGGCCGCCGTCTGCGTTGCGGTGGTCTTCGCCATCGCGTGCTCGGCCGCCGTCGGCATCGCGCTGCGCATGCGCCGGGTGACCGGGCCGGAGCGGCGCCAGTACGCCTGGTTCATCGTGAGCATCCTGCTGCTGGTGATCCCCATGGCCGTCCCGATAGACCGGCCAGACGTTGTCGGGCTCGGAGTGACTGTGCTCGCGATCGCTGCACTTGGCGTCGGCATTGTGCGTTACGGCCTGTTCGACATCGAGGTCGTGCTGTCGCGCACCCTTGTCTATTTGGTACTGACCGGTGGCGCACTGGCGGTCTACAGCGTGGCGGCGGTCGCTGTCGGCGCCCAGCTCGACGCAGGCCTGTTCCCGGCAGCTGCCGCCGCCGCTGCTGTGTTGTTGCTCGCGACCATCCGGGAGCGGGTCCAACGAGCGGTCAATCGCCTGCTGTACGGCGACCGGCGCGACCCACTGTCCGCACTGACCACCCTCGGGAACCGATTGGGGGCAGCCCTCGACTCGGACGCCGTCCTGCCCGCGGTCGCCGAGACCGTCCGGCAGACGCTGCGATCGCCGTACGCCGCCGTACGACTGGCGAACGACGAGCAACCTGCTTGTACATCGGGCGAACCGCCGGCGCGGACCGTTGAGTTCAACCTGGTGCACGCCGGTCAGCAGGTCGGGACTCTCATCGTCGGTGTCCGGCGCGGCGAGCTGGGGTTGAGTGCTGCGGACACTCGGCTGCTGGAGACGTTCGCCGCGCAGATCGGAGTCGCGGCGCACGACGTCAGGGTCACCAGGGAACTGCGGCAGTCGCGCGAGGCGCTGGTCACGTCCCGCGAAGAAGAACGGCGGCGGATCCGGCAGGACCTGCACGACGGGCTGGGGCCGACGCTGGCCGGAATCTCGCTCGGCCTGGAGACAGCCGCGCGGCGGGCCAGGCGGACCGATGCCGAGGTCGGTGCGCTGCTCGAGTCGCTCAGTGCCGAGACCACTGCCGCGGTCAGCGAGATCCGGCGGATCGTCGCGGACCTGCATCCGACGATTCTCGACCGGATCGGTCTGGTGCCGGCCCTGGTCCATCACGCCGGGCTGATCAGCTCGAGAGCCCGGGGCGATCTGGTCGTCAACGTCGTCGCGGAGCCGCTACCGGAGCTGCCCACCGCGGTCGCGGCGGCCGCTTACCGGATCACGCTGGAGGCGCTCACGAACGTCGTACGCCACAGCCGGGCCGCAGCCTGCGACATCCACCTAACGATGGGCACCGGCATTGAGGGCCTCGTGGACATGGGCGTTGGCAGGAGCGTGGACAGCCGCGTTGGCAAGGGCGTGGACATGGGCGTTGGCGCGGGCGTGGACGGAGGTGTGTGCCGGAGGCTCCGGGTGACGATTCGGGATGACGGGATCGGGGCTGCTCCGATCGGGCCGGTCCACGGCGCGGGGCTGGCCTCGATGCGGGCACGCGCCGAAGAACTCGGGGGCGCCTGCACGGTGAGGTTCCGCCGGAATCACGGGACGGAGATCGTTGCCATGCTGCCCGTGACCGCGCCATGATCCGGGTGGTTCTCGCCGACGACCACCCGGTCTACCGGCAGGGGCTGGCGGCCGTCGTCTCCGACGCGGACGACATCGACCTGGTCGCCGTGGCGGCAGAGGGCGGCGAGGCGGTTGCCCTTGCTGTACAGCATCTGCCGGACGTCGCGTTGCTCGACGTGCACATGCCAGGGATCAGCGGAATCGACGCCACCCGGCGGCTCGCGGTCGAAGCGCCACAGGTCGCCGTACTCGTGCTGACCATGTTGGAGGACGACGAGTCCGTACTCGCGGCGATGGCGGCCGGTGCCCGCGGGTACCTCGTCAAGGGCGCGACCGGCGACCGGATTCTCGCTGCGATCCGGGCCGTTGCCGCAGGGGAAGCGGTCTTCGGGCCGACTGTCGCGGGCCACGTTCTCGACCTGGTCGGAACAGAGCGACGGACCAGCCGTCGGGGCCGGACGTTCTCGGCGCTGACCGAGCGGGAAGAGGAGGTCCTCAGGTTGATCGCGGCCGGGCGCTCGAACCGCGAGATCGCCCAGGTCCTGGTCGTCGCCGACAAGACGGTGCGGAATCACGTCTCGAACATCTTCACCAAACTGCAGGTCGCCGATCGGGCGCAGGCGATCGTCAAAGCCCGCGAATCAGGACTGGGACGCACACAGGAGTAGCCGAAGCACACGCGGGTAGCCGAAGCACACGCGGAACAACAGCTGACAAGCGCTCGAGCTGTCGCCCGCCTTGCGGGTCGACCGGCTGACAAGGGTTCGAGCCGTCGCCTGCCTTGCGGGTCGACCGGCTGACAAGGGCTCGAGCCGTCGCCTGCCTTGCGGGTCGACCTCGAGAGGGACCCGCAAGGCAGGCGCGGGTTGACCCCGGTCCGGACGGCTTCGGGGGGCGCGTCCGGCGCCAGGGTCAGCGCAGGCCGAGCGACTTGATCAGCTCGGGGGTCACCTGCCGGGGCGACGGCAGTACGCCGGGTTTGCCCTGGCCCTCCAGGGATGTCGCCACCAGGCGGCGGCAGCCGAAGGCTTCCACCGTGAAGGAGAGGACGCCACGGTCGTTGTCGGTGAACCGCAGGACATAGGTCGGGCCGAGCTCCTTGGTGCACATCGTCGGCTCCTTGGCTACGGGCTTGGCCGCGTTCACCAGCGCGAAAAGGTCGGTCGCCTGCTTGCCTTGGCGTTTGGTGGTCACGGTCGCGTAGTCCTGCCCCGTCGCCTTGGCGTCGAACTGGCAGATGGCCACGCTGACCGGTTTGAACAACGAGGTCGCGGCGCCCTTGCCCCAAACCACCTTGTCGGTGGCGGTGCGAACGGCCGCGATGGTCTCGGGGCAGTCCGTGCTCGGGGTGCCGCTGGGTGTGGGCGACGGTGTGGGGGTGCCGGGGGTGGTCGGCGTATCCGTGGGCTGGGCGGCGGGCGGAGACGTGCTGTCCTCGTCACCGCAGGCGGCGGTAGCTCCGAGGACAGCGACGACGAGCGTCGCACCGATCAGGCCCCGTGTCCGTAATGCACTCACGACTCGGTCCTTCCGGGTTGGCAAGGTCACCCATGATGGTCGAAGGGAGTCACGTCTCGCGTGCCAGAACATCACGGCGGCGCGTCGTTCCGGTCACGCAGGGAGATCGTGTGGCAACCGAGGCGGAGCTGTAACGTGCACGCCCTTGGTCGGCCGTCTCGTGGACGACCCGCTCCGACCCGCGGTGGGACGGTGTCCGGATTACGATCAGTGCCGTGGGACGGAAGAAGGCGGACGAGGCCGCGACCGCGCAGCGGGAACGTGACGAGTGGCAGCTCGGCATCGACTGGGCGCGCTGGCTGATCGCCGGCAACAGACCGCAGGCCCTCACCATGTACGGCTTGGTCCTGGAGCCGGGTGAGGTCGCATATATCAACACCCCCGCGCACTACGCCCGCCTGTACGGCGGCAGCGGTCGCTACACCCACAACAGCGGGCTGTTCATCGGCAAGCCCGGACTCGTGCTGGGGATGATGGCCGCCAACGCCGCGGTCAACGCGAGCCGCAAGGCCGCGGCGAGGCGTGACATGCAGCTGATGTGGCGCGACCTCCAGGAAGTCCCGACGGTCGCAACCAACTACCGGCTGCTGTGTCACCTGCCGACGCGTGGCTGGCTGAGCTTCTACTACAGCGCGGTGCAGGAGTTCTATCCCGATCCGGCCAACTGGATGGTCACGTTCGCCTTCCAGAACGCCGAGCCGTTGCGACTGTCCGGACTGGCGACGCCGACGCTGTCCGTACTGACCTCCTGGTGTGTGCTCGGAAACGATCGCTGGCAAGGCGAACCGGGGATCGCACCACTGATCGGGCCCGCGACCGAGCCGCAACTCCGGCCCGATGTGGTGCAGGGTGAAATCACCTCCGGAGAGCCCCGCCGACTCGGTAACCTGGAACCATGACGAGCCCGTACGAAGACGACGAGCCGCTGCTGCCCGAGCAGACCCGAGACGACGACCCGCGGTCCTGGGGCGAGAACGACCCTGACTCCGACGACGACGAGCGCATCCTCCGCGAGGTTCCGCCCCACCACGGATGAGCCCGACCGTATTCCTCGTTCACGGTGGCCTGTGGGACGCCATGGACGCAGAACGCTTCTGGGGTACGACGGGGATCGTTCGCGGACTGACGTCGTACGGATTGGATGTGCTCGCGCCGGATCGGCCGGTGCGAGCGAGTGGGTGGGACGTCGAAGTCGACGCGCTCGGTGAACTCTTGGGGAAGCGCGACGAACCGGTGACGATCGTTGGCGCATCCAACGGGTGCACCGCGGCGGTCCTGCTGGCGTTGTGGTTTCCGGACAAGGTTGATCGCCTCCTTCTGGCTTGGCCGGCGACGGGTGGGGACAGCACTGTCGATGCGCGAACCCGGGCCGGGCTGATCGAGCGGGGTTGCTCCCCGGACGACGCGGATCGGTTGCTCGCCGGCGGGATGCTGCGAGGTGTGAGCGACGCCGACCTGTCCACGTTGGCGCGAATTCCGGTGGCGGTGGTGCCGTCGGTCCCGGAGAATCCGTCTCACCAGCGGAAGACGGTCGATGCGCTACTGCGGTCGATCCGGGGGAGTCGTGAATTGGTCGGTAGCCCGGAGGCACCGACACCCGGGTTTCCTGCGTATCTGGATCAGCTCGTGCGAACGATCGTCGAGTTCGTGAACTGAGGGGGTAGGGGACGTGGAACTTCGGGGGTTCTCCGACGAGTACGCCGTCCAGGTGGCCGGATGGGCCGTGGACGCGAAGGAAGTGGCGTTGCTGTCCGGACGGGTCGAGTACCCGTTCCCGGAGGAGCTGAAGACGAGTTGGCGCAAGGTCGACGCGGAGATTCAGTCGTATCTGCTGTTCGACGGTGATCGGGCCGTCGGGTACGGCGAGGTGTGGCTGGACGAGGAAGAGGACGAGGTCGAGCTGGCCCGGCTGATCGTGGATCCCAAGGTCCGCGGCCGGGGATTCGGTAAGGGACTCGTGCGGGCCTTGCTGGTGCCGGCGGTGGACGCCGGGTACTCGGAGGTCTTCATCCGGGTCCGTCCGGACAACGCGGTCGCGATCCAGACGTACCACCGGACCGGTTTCGTCGACGTCCCGGCCGGCCTGATGGACGAGTGGAACCAGGGCCAGCCCATCGCCTACCGCTGGATGCGGTACGCGGGTGAAACCCCTACGGAGTAGGCAGGCGCTCGGCGAGCTCAGGGGCTGAGGTGGGCTTCGGCTCAAGGAACCGCGGCCCGGGCTCGCCTGCCCACTCCGCCGGGATCACTGCCGGGTTCGGAGCGAGTCCCGGATCTCGGTGAGGAGCTGCTGCTCCATGGTCAGCGGGTCGGGCTCCGACTCCGCCTCCTGACCACGGGCACGGCGCTCGGCGAGCTTGTTCAGCGGCATCACGATGAAGAAGTAGACGGCGATCGCGACGAACAGGAAGTTCAGCGCCGCCTGCACGATGTTGCCGAGGTGGAACTCTGCGCCGTTGATCTTGAAGAAGAACAGCTTGCTGGCGTCCGCTTTGCCGAAGATGGCCGCGACCAGTGGGTTGATGAAGTTGGTGACGACAGCCGTGACGATCTGGCCGAACGCTGCGCCGATGACGACGGCGACCGCGAGGTCGACGACGTTTCCGCGCATGACGAATTCCTTGAAGCCCTTGAGCATGTGGGTTGCCTCCACGAAGCGGGTGGTCTGTACCCGAGTCAAGGTATGACCGCAGACCTGCAAGGGCGAGCGACCGCGCCGAAGGTTCATCCATCGTGCCGCCAACCGTCCGATCGGTGATCAGCTCGTATCGGGTGTCAGCGCGACCGTGATTCGGGAGTTCGTTGTGGCCTGCGCCAGTCTGGTCGCCACCTCGGGAGTCGTCGCGACCACGATCAGCGCGCCGGAGGACGTCGTACGGGGAGTTGGCAGGGCTACGACGCGGACGGATCGGGCGAGCAGGTTGGCGGCGTCGGTGGAGGTGCTCGTCGCGGCGTACAGGTTGACGTGGTCGCCGACGCGGAGGAGTGCGCTGATATCGGCGTCGTCGATCCGGAACGGGTAGGCGAGCGATCCGGACGGAACGGCAGGTGGCGCCAGGAATCTGGCATCGGTGAGTGGCTCGCCGGATCTGACCGGTCCACTCAGCACACGTTCGGTCAGATCGGCGCCCGGTCTGAGGACGCCGTCGGGCACAGAGCCTGGCGGCAGTCCGACGGTCCGGAGGTCCCCGGTCGCGGGCACAGCTCCGCCCGCGAGGTCGCGTGCCGCGGCGAGCACGGCAATCGTCGGTGGCGGCGCTGGGGAGAGGGCCAGGAGTCCGAAGTACACGGCGGCTGCGGCGGCGATGCCGGCCAGGAGCCGGCGGTGCCAACGAGCGGTGCGGAGCAGGTCACGAAGGAAGGAAGGGATTCTCATGCCAGAGAAAGTACGAGTTTCTCCGGCACCCGCCCTTCAGTTATCCACAGGCGACGATCAGGCCGCGCTGGTCTTCGTCGACGAACCACCTGACGACGAACCGCCCGACGAAGACCCACCGGACGACGAACCGCCCGAGGACGACCCACCGGATGAGTCGGAGGAGGACGAACCAGAGGAGGAGCCGGACGAAGAGCTACCCGACGACGAGGAGTCCGACGATGACGAGGACGAGGCAGACGACTCGGCCTTCGCCGGCACCGAGCTCTTGTTCGACGAGCGGCTGTCGTTCCGGTAGAAACCGGAGCCCTTGAACACAACGCCGACGGCGTTGAACACCTTGCGCAGGTTCCCCTGGCAGTTCGGGCAGACCGTCAGTGCGTCGTCCGTGAAGCTCTGACGCACCTCCAGGGCCTCGCCGCAGTCGGTGCACTGGTACTGGTACGTCGGCACGGTTTGGTTCCCTTCAGGCCGCTGGCACTCCCACTACTCGACTGCTAATAATGCGCCAGAGCGCCGAAGTATTCCAACTCGGGTCCACCAAACGGCCCTGACGCCGTTCACGGCCGGAGAACGCAGAGCTACGCAAAGTTGTGAGGGACCCCATTTGGGGTGCGAGCGGTGATTCTCTACGGTTGGTCCGTGCGTCGCCTGCTTCGAGTTGTCATCATCAGCGGAATCGCCCTCACCACGGTCCTCCTGGTGATCGCCGGTACCGTCATCTTCGTCGTCCGCCACTCGTTCCCGACGTACGACGGGACGATCGAGCTGACCGGCCTCGACGGCGACGTCAACGTCATCCGGGACGCGAACGGGATCCCGCAGGTCTATGCCGACACCCCGTCCGACCTGTTCGCGGCGCAGGGGTACGTGCACGCGCAGGACCGGTTCTTCGAGATGGACTTCCGCCGGCACGTCACGTCGGGCCGGCTGAGCGAGCTGTTCGGACCCGACGCACTGGAGACGGACAAGTTCGTCCGTACCCTCGGCTGGCGCCGGGTCGCGGAGAAGGAGCTGGGCCTGCTCAGCCCGACCACGCGGCAGTACCTCGACGACTACGCCCGCGGAGTGAACGCGTACCTGTCCACCCACAGTGGCTCGGGCCTCAGCCTCGAGTACGCCGTCCTGTCACTCAAGGGCACCGATTACCACCCGGAGCCCTGGACCGCGGCCGACTCACTGGCCTGGCTGAAGGCGATGGCGTGGGACCTCGGCGGCAACATGGACGAGGAGATGACCCGCACCAAGCTGCTGGCGGCGTTCCCCTCGCGCAACATCGAGAGCCTCTACCCGCAGTACCCGTACGACCGGAACCAGCCGATCATGCCCACCGGCACGGTCGGCAAGGACGGCAAGTTCACCACGTCACCGATCACCGCCGACCGGGCGATGCTGACCCCGGATCTACTGAAGTCACTCGACTCGGTCCAGAAGGTCGCCAAGGGCCTGCCCGAACTGCTCGGCCAGGGTGACGGCATCGGTTCGAACTCGTGGGTCGTCTCCGGCGACCACACCACCACCGGCAAACCGCTGCTGGCCAACGACCCGCACCTCGGCGCCACCATGCCGGGCATCTGGACGCAGATCGGCCTGCACTGCAACAACGTCGGCAAGAGCTGTCCGTTCGACGTGTCCGGCTTCAGCTTCTCCGGCCTGCCCGGTGTGGTGATCGGTCACAACAACGCGATCTCGTGGGGCTTCACCAACCTCGATCCGGACGTCCAGGACCTCTATCTGGAGCGGATCGACGGCAACAACGCGCTGTACGACAACAAGTGGCGCCCGATGGTGACGCGCGAGGAGACGTTCAAGGTGGCCGGCCAGGACGAGCCGGTGAAGATCACCGTCCGCGAGACCCGGCACGGTCCGCTCGTCTCCGACGTCGGCGAGGACCAGAAGGAAGTCGGGGAACAGTCCGCCAAACGGGCCAACTACCCGCAGGCGTACGGCGTCGCGCTGCAATGGACCGCGCTGACTCCGGGCCGCACCGCGGACGCGCTCTTCGCGATCAACCAGGCCCAGGACTGGCCCCAGTTCCGGGTCGCCGCGCAGCTGTTCCAGGTCCCCTCGCAGAACCTCGTGTACGCCGACACCGACGGGCACATCGGCTACCAGGCACCAGGGCTGATCCCGATCCGCAAGACCGGCCGGGGCGACTGGCCGGTGCCGGGGTGGGACTCGCGGTACCGCTGGACCGGGTACATCCCGTTCGATGCCCTACCCACTGAGTTCGATCCACCGGACGGGATCATCGTCACCGCGAACCAGGCCGTGGTGCCGCACGGGTACAAGTACTACCTGACCAACGACTGGGACTACGGCTACCGGTCGCAGCAGATCATGGACCGGATCAAGGCCGCCGGGAAGCTGGATGCGAACGCGATGGCGTCGATCCAGCTGGACACCAAGAACAAGTCCGCCGAGATGCTGGTGCCGTACCTGCTCCAGATCGGGATCGAGGACGCCTTCGACAAGCAGGGCCAGGACATCCTGCGGAACTGGGACTTCACCCAGCCGCCGGACTCCGCCGCGGCCGCGTACTTCAACGTGGTCTGGCGCAACCTGCTCGATCTCACCTTCCACGACCAGCTCCCTGAAGGCACCTGGCCGGACGGCGGTTCGCGCTGGTTCGAGGTGGTCCACACGCTGCTCGGCCAGCCGAACAGCACCTGGTGGGACGACCTGAGGACTCCGCAGAAGGAGAGCCGGGACGACATCCTGCGCGAGGCCCTGGTCGACGCGCGGACCGAGATCACCCAGAAGATGGCGCGTGAACCGGCCAACTGGCAGTGGGGCAAGCTGCACAAGCTCACGCTGACCAACCAGACCCTGGGCAAGTCCGGGATCGGTCTGGTCGACCGCCTCTTCAACCGCGGTCCGTACCAGCTCGGCGGGGGTACGTCGATCGTGGACGCGACCTCCTGGGATGCGTCGGAGGGCTACGCGGTCACCTCGACCCCGTCGATGCGGATGGTGGTCGACCTGTCCGACTTCGACAAGTCCCGGTGGGTGAACCTGACCGGTGTGTCCGGACACGCCTTCTCGGCCCACTACACCGACCAGACCGAGCTGTGGGTCAAGGGCGAGACGCTCCCTTGGGCCTACACCAAGGGAGCGGTCGAGGCGGCCCGCAAGGACGCCCTGACGTTCACCAAGCCGGAGAGTTAGCCTCGGCGAACAGCTCTTCCGGCCACGTCCACAGCGCGCGTTGGGTCAGCAGGATCGAGATGGTCTGATCCGCGGGCGTGGTCGACCAGAGCGTGCCCAGACCACCCGCCCAGCCATATCGGTCTGCGCTCACGGACACCCCGTAGCCCCATCCGGTGTCCGGCCCGAGGAAGCCGGCCGCCGCCTCCCGCTGCGCCGGGGTGAGGTGATCGGTTGTCAGCTCCGCGACCGCAGCCGGCGACAGTACGCCGTTGCCGCCGGCGAGCAGCATCTGTGCGAACGCGTGGAAGTCGTCGGCCGTGGAAATCAGCCCACCGCTCGCATCCGGGAACGACGGCCTGGCCAGCCACTGGCTGCCGTCCGCCGGGTCCAGTACGTCGTCCCCGACGTACGCCGTGGTCAGCCGAGCCGGATCTGCTGCGGTGAACCCGGTGTCATGCATCCCGAGCGGTTCGAAGATCCGCTCGCGCAGGAACTCCTCCAACGGCTGGCCGGTCGCGCGGGCGATCAGTACGCCGAGCACATGCGAGCCGGTGGAGTACAGCCACTGCTCACCCGGTTGGAACTGCAACGGCAGGGTCCCCAGCCGCCGCATCCACTCGTCCGGCTCCAGCAGGGTCCGGGGAACAGGCGGGCCGAACGTGTGCAGCCCCAACTCCTCCTCCCGCTGCCGAAGCGCCGGGTTGTCGGACTCACCCAGACCGAGCCTGAATGTGAGCAGATCCCGCGGAGTGATCGGCCGCGTCGCCGGGACCGTGTCGTCGAGCAGCCCGTCCGGCTGCCGCAGTACGACCGGATGCGCGAGCTCGGGCAGCAGGTCGTCGACGGGGGAGTCCATCGAGAGCCGCAGTTCGTCGACCAGGATCATCGCCGCGACCGCGACGATCGGCTTGGTGAACGACGCCACCCGGAACAAGCTGTCCCGCTGCATCTCGGGACCGTCGAACGCGGTCTTGCCGAGCACCTCGACCTTCGTAGTGCTGGCCCGGCTGACCAGCGAGACCAGACCGGGCAGGACCCCATCGGAGACGTACGTGCTCAGCATCAGCTCAGTCCACCAGCGAACGGCATGGACCGCCACTGTCCGACGAACATCCGGATGCCGTCGCCCAGACTCGGCAACTGTGGCACCAACGGCGTGCACACCATGACCTGCAGGACCCGAGCCGTGTCCATGACCCGCTGCACACGCTCATCCAGCAGCGGACGATCCATGGCGGCCGCAGCCTCGTTGTAGACCTTCCCGAGGTCCGGTCCGAACCCAGCCATGTCCCACTCGATCGGACCGCACGTGGTGTCCTCGAAATCGGCCCACAGTACGCCGTCAGCCGTCGGGATCACGTTGTACGACGGTGCATCGCCGTGGATCGTCTGCACGGTGGCCGATGGGAAGACCGCCTCGAACCCGGCCCGGCTCGTCAGCACCGACTGCAGCACGTCCCACTCGGCCCGGGCCCGGTCGATGTCCTCCTGCTCGAGCAGCCCGGGCACAGCCTCCAGAGAGGCGAGTCCCGACGGCACAGCGAGCAGAGGGGTGAGCCAGGGCAGTTCCTCCGGGTAGTCCGCGAGTACCGCATGCAATTCGGCCGCACGGACGGTGCTGGCGAGGTAGTCGACCTCGCCGGACTCCTCGACGTACTGCCAGAACGTCATGGTGAACCCGTCCCGCTCCACGGGCTCGAGATGGCTCGGGACCACCACCTGCTGGTGGCGTGCGGCCAGCCAGGCAGCCACGTCCAGTTCGCGCTGCTGCCGTCGTACGGCGACCTCGACGTTCATCAGGTAGTCCGGGAGGTTCATCGGCACCCGGGCGACCACTGGGGACGGCTTGAGGTGCACCACCACGGAGAACGCGTCGTACAGGACTTTCGGGTCCGTCACGGTCAGGCCGAGGTCACGTGCCGCGGCCACCGCGGCTTGGGTGGCGTTCTCAGTCATCCACTGATCCTCCCAGCGGGATCAACCGGTTTGGCGTCAGCGCCGCGTGCACCGGGTGGTCGTGGTCGTCGGCGGGAAGAGCCTCTACGACCTCGGAGTCGTACACGGCGGCCCAGATCGGCGTACCCGGTCCGACGCGGGCGAGTGCCCGGTCGTACGAGCCGCCACCGCGTCCCAGCCGGACACCGTCCCGGGCGACGGCCAGGGCCGGACAGATGATCAGGTCGGCGGTGGCGATCGCGTCCGAGCCCAGGTCGACCCGTGGCTCGGACAGTCCGAGCCGGCCGGGCACCAGGTCGGCCGCTCCAGGCGCAATTCCCCAGCCCAGGTCGTTGTCGGCGTACAGAATCGGCAGCAGCACCTCGTGGTCGCCTGCCAGCAGCCAGTCGATCAGAGCGCCCGTCTGGGGCTCGGGGCCGAGCGAAACGTACAGCGCGATCCGGCGGGCCGTCCGAAGCTGGGGCTGAGCTTGGGCAGCGCTGAGAAGGTCCTCCGAATGTGCCCTGGTTCTGCGGGCACTGAGGAGATGTTGGCGCGCGGCGGCCTTCGTCGGGAACACCATCCGATCGTAAGAGCGTGACGCGCTTAACACTGGGATTACCCGGCGTCCCCTAGGGTTAGGTCATGAGTGAGGCAGGTCTCAGACAAGCGCAGGAAAAGATGCGCGCAGCCGGTGCTGCCGACGTTGCAATACGCGTCTTCACGCACTATTACCAGCTGCTCGAATCAGGTCAGCAGGGAACGATCCGCGAGGACGACATCGAGCCGGTAGGTGACCTGCCGCACCTGGACCACCTCGATACCGATCCCGAGGCCATGCGGGCCGCACTGGCCGAGACGGTGGTGATCAAGCTCAACGGCGGCCTCGGTACGTCGATGGGCGTCACCGGCCCCAAGTCCGCGCTCCACGTCAAGGACGAGCTGAGCTTCCTCGACATCATCGCCCGGCAGATCCTCAGCACCCGGCGCCGGTACGACGTACCGCTGCCGCTGGTGCTGATGAACTCCTTCCGCACCAAGGAGGAGTCCCTGCAGATCCTGGGTGAGTACGACGGACTCGCGATCGACGGCCTGCCGCTGGACTTCCTGCAGAACATGGAGCCGAAGCTGCTCGCCGACGACCTCACCCCGGCCGAGTGGGAGCCGGACCCCGAACTCGCCTGGTGCCCGCCGGGCCACGGCGACCTGTTCACCGCATTAGTTGCCTCAGGCACCCTCGACGCGCTCCGGGAGCACGGTTTCCGGCACGCGTTCATCTCGAACGCGGACAACCTCGGCGCGACCGCGGACCCGCGGATCGCGGCCTGGATGGCGGAGCACGACGTACCGTTCGGGATGGAGGTCTGCCGGCGGACCCGGTCCGACCGCAAGGGCGGGCACGTCGCCGTGCGGAAGTCCGACGGTCGGCTGATTCTGCGCGACAGCGCGCAGGTCGCGGAGGAGGACGTCCGGCACTTCCAGGACATCACCCGGCACAAGACCTTCAACACCAACAACCTGTGGATCGACCTGGACCGGCTGGCCGAGCTGATGGACGGCCACGACGGGATCCTCGGGCTGCCGATCATCGTCAACCGTAAGACCGTCGACCCGGCCGATCCGGCCTCGCCCAAGGTGATCCAGCTGGAGACCGGGATGGGGACGGCGATCGAGACCTTCGAGGGCTCGCAGGCGGTAACCGTCGACCGCAGCCGGTTCAAGCCGGTGAAGACGACCAACGACCTGCTCGTGCTCCGGTCGGACGTGTATGAGCTGGACGACTCCGGCGATCTGACCACGACCCACGAGGGCGACGAGCCGTACGTCGACCTGGATCCGGCGTTCTTCAAGATCCTGGCCGACTTCGACCTGCGCTTCCCGGTCGGGCCGCCGTCGCTGGTCCGGGCCGACCGGCTCGAGGTCCACGGTGATGTTGCCTTCGGCAAGGGAGTGGTCGTGGTCGGCGACGTGGAGCTGACGGCGCCCGACGGTGAGCGCCTGCAGATCGCGGACGGCGCCGTACTCGAAAGCTGACGGGGGACACGACGGGGCTATGGACGACCTGCTGATCCGGCCGCTGGAGCCGTACGACACGGACGAGGCTGCCGCGGTGTGGTGGCGCTCGCGGCACGCCGACGGGGCGCAGTTGCCGTCGGCGATCCACACCGCCGAGCAGGTGACGACGTGGTTCGCCGAGGTGCTGCTGCCCGACGCCCAGACCTGGGTGGCGCTGGACGACGGCCGGATCGTGGCGGTGCTGACGCTGGACGGCGACGACCTGGACCAGTTGTACGTCGATCCGGACGTGGCCGGCCTCGGTGTGGGGTCGACGCTGGTGGACCTGGCCAAGGACCTGCGGCCCGGTGGTCTCGCTCTGTGGACGTTCCAGACCAACACCCGAGCGCAGTCCTTCTACCGGTTCCACGGCTTCGCCGAGGTGCGTCGTACGGACGGAGCGGCCAACGAGGAGCACGCCCCGGACATCAGGATGGTGTGGGGTAACCACCCGGAGGCGTGACGCGCAGCGGTCCGGGTGGATTAGGGTCGGCTCGTGAGACGGAGCGTGGATGAGCATCTGGAGGCCATACTCGGGCGCGTGACGGCGCTGCCGGCGTTCGACCAGCCGCTGATGGAGGCGCTGGGGCTGGTGCTCTGTGAGGACGTGGTGTCGGGCCTGAGCCTGCCGGGGTTCGACAACTCGGCCATGGACGGGTACGCCGTTCAGGCCGGTGACCTGGCTGGGGCGACGCAGGACGAGCCGATCACTCTGCCGGTGGTGGGTGAGTTCCGGGCCGGGCACAGTGAGCCGATCGTGGTGACCCCTGGGACGTGCGTGCGCATCATGACGGGCGCTCAGATGCCCCGGGGTGCGGACAGCGTCGTACCGGTCGAGTGGACTGACGGTGGGACCGTCAACGTGCGGATCGCTCAGCAGCCGGCGCCTGGTGCGTCAGTGCGGCGGGCCGGCGAGGACGTGCAGGCGGGGGAGCAGGTGCTGGACCGGGACACCGTGCTCGGGCCTCGGCAGATCGCCGTACTCGCGGCTGTGGGTCGCGCGCGGGTCAAGGCGCGTCCTCGACCCAGAGTGGTCGTCGTGTCGACCGGTGCGGAGCTGCGGGAACCCGGGAGCCGGCTGGGTGAGGGACAGATCTACGACTCGAACAGTTACACCATGGCCGCGTGCGCGCGGAACGCCGGCGCGGTGGTGTACCGCGTGGGCATCGTCGACGACGACCCGAAGCGGATCATGGACACGCTGTCCGATCAGCTCGTCCGCGCCGACCTCGTGATCACCACCGGTGGCGTCAGCATGGGTGCGTACGACGTGGTCAAGGAGGAGTTGTCGAAGCTCGGTTCGGTCGACTTCCCGCAGGTGGCGATGCAGCCCGGGAAGCCGCAGGGGTTCGGCGTACTGGGTGAGGACGAGGTGCCGATCTTCACGCTGCCCGGCAACCCGGTGTCGGCGTACGTGTCCTTCGAGGTGTTCGTCCGGCCCGCACTGCGCAAGCTGATGGGCCAGATGCCGTACCGGCGTAGTCCGGTCCGCGGGGTGGCGCTGGACGGGTTCAACTCGCCCTCGGGGCGGCGTCAGTTCGTCCGTGCGGCGGCCACGTCCGGCGATGAAGGCTGGATGGCCAGTACAGTCGGCGGGCACGGCTCACACCTGCTCGGTGGGTTGAGCCGCGCGAACGCACTGATCGTGGTGCCTGAGGACGTGACTGCGGTCCGGGCCGGCGATGAGGTCGAGCTGATGCTGCTGGATGAGGAGACCCGATGACGCAGGACCCTGGGTTGACCCATGTCGATGAGACCGGGGCAGCGCGGATGGTGGACGTGTCGGCCAAGGACGTGGGTTCGCGACGGGCCGTTGCCAGCGGCAAGGTTTTCGTGTCGGCCGAGGTGGTGCGCGCGCTGCGCGGGGACGGCGTACCGAAGGGTGACGCGCTCGGGGTGGCCCGGATCGCCGGGATCATGGGGGCCAAGCGGACGCCGGACCTGGTGCCGTTGTGCCACCCGATCGCGATCACCGGGGCCAAGGTGGACCTCGACGTTGCGGATGACGCTGTACTGATCGAGGCGCAGGTGAAGACCACCGACCGCACGGGCGTCGAGATGGAGGCGCTCACTGCGGTTGCTGTTGCCGGGCTCGCTGTGATCGACATGGTGAAGGCTTTGGACCCGGCCGCCGTACTGTCCGACGTACGCGTCGAGCTCAAAGAGGGCGGCAAGACCGGGCACTGGGAGCGGCCGTGAGAGCCCTTGTCGTCAGTGTCTCGAACCGCGCGGCTGCGGGCGTATACAGCGACACCACCGGTCCCTTGATCGCAGAGCGGCTGAGTGGGTGGGGTTTCGAGGTGTCCGGACCACAGGTCGTTCCTGACGGTCCGCCTGTCGGTGAGGCGCTGCGCGCTGCGGTCTCCGCGTCGTACGACGTGGTGCTGACCACTGGGGGCACGGGGATCTCGCCGACCGATGCGACACCCGAGCAGACCAGTGCGGTGCTCGAGAAGGCGGTGCCGGGGATTGCTGAGGCAATCCGGGCCTATGGCGTTGCGAACGGCGTACCGACGGCCTCTCTGTCGCGTGGACTGGCCGGAGTGGCCGGTACGACGGTCATCGTGAACCTGCCCGGCTCACGCGGTGGTGTGAAGGACGGTCTCGCCGTACTGGAGCCGTTGCTGCGTCATGCGGTAGAGCAAGTCCGTGGCGGTGACCATGTCCGGCCGGACACCGACTGATGGCGATCGTGCAATGGCCCGTGGAACTCCAGCACGGGCAGGTGGCGCTCAGGCCGCTGCGAGCCGGCGACGGCGGTGAATGGGCCGCTGCGCGCCAACGCAACATCAGTTGGTTGCGCCCATGGGACGCTACCCAGCCGCCCGGTGCCGAGGACGGTGCGCGGACGTTCCGGGCCATGGCACGCGACTGGAACCGGCAGGCGCGGTACGGCCGGATGCTGCCGTTCATCATCACGTACGGCGGCGCTGCGGGAGCCGGTGCACGATCGAAGTGGCCCCTGGTCGGGCAGTTGACGGTGTCCGGGATCACCTACGGCTCGGCGCGCTGGGCGAACCTCGGCTACTGGGTCGACGAGCAGTACGCCGGTCGCGGCATCGTGCCGACCGCGGTCGCGATGGCGGCGGACCACTGCTGGTTCACCCTTGGCCTGCACAGGATCGAGGTGGCGATCCGCCCGGAGAACAAGGCGAGTCTGCGGGTGGTCGAGAAGCTCGGGTTCCGGTACGAGGGGGAGCGGCCGCGGTTCCTGCACATCGACGGGGACTGGCGCGATCACCGCATCTTCGCGCTGAACGTGGAAGAGGTCGGGCCGGGCCTCGTGTCGCGTTTGTCTTGATCACGCTGCGTGCTGTTCACATCAGTCACACGAGTCTTCTTGCGACACACCGTCTCACGTACCTGATCTGATGCTCGCGGCACCTTAGCGTCGTCGCATGGGGACGACAGGGTTGATCTATGTGGCGATCGTCGCCGCGTGGGCTGCCTATCTCGTCCCGATGCTCTTGAAGCGCGGAGACGAGGCACGGCGTCAACCGGTGTCGTCGTCGGCCGACGCGCGGGTGCTGTCACGCGACCCGTCGCGGACTCGGTACGTCGTACGTCCGGCCGGTGCTCCCGGTGCCTCCGCCGAGGCTGAGGTTGTCGGAGTTCCACCGCCGCCGCGCTACGTCCTGAACCGAGCCCGCCGGGTGGCCGCCATGCGCCGCCGGCGGGTGCTGTCGATCCTGACCCTTTCGCTCCTTTCGGTTGTCGCACTGGCCGGTCTGGAGATGCTGCTGTGGTGGACCGTCGCCATTCCGGGCGGTCTGATTGTGGCGTTCGTCGTACTGACCCGGGTGCAGCTGCGCCGGCAGGCGCGTTCGCGTGCGCAGTTGGCCGCCGAGCGGCGGGCGCGTGCCCAGGCGCACCACGACCGCGGTCCGGCCGGGAAGCCGGCTCCGGTGGTTTCTCCGGACGAGGAGATGACCATCGAGGTCAAGCTCCCTGCGCCTCCGGTTGAGAAGAAGCCTGCTGTGCCCGCCGAGGGCCTGTGGGATCCGGTGCCCGTCACGCTGCCGACGTACGTCCTGAAGGAGAAGGCTCCGGACCGCACCGTCCGCACCATCTCGCTGTCCGACGACGAGGTCTTCTCCAGCGCCCGTACGACGGACCCGGCCGAAAAACCCGCCGCCCCGGAGCCGGTCGAGAAGCCCGAAGAGCCGGAGGTCCGACGTGCCGTCGGCGACTGAAACCCACTCGACACCTCGGTTTTAACCGGCGACCATTGGCGTGTTAGAGTTTCGCGGTCGCGAGGGAAACCAAGCGACCAGCTCGGGGCTGTGGCGCAGTTGGTAGCGCGCTTCGTTCGCAACGAAGAGGCCAGGGGTTCGAATCCCCTCAGCTCCACGAAGGCGATGGGCGACTCGTGTCCGCGGAAAGCGCGGAGCGGGTCGCCTTCGTCGTTTGTGCGGCAGCGCTCCGCTCGCCGCGAGCGGGGGCTCCGCCACCCGCACCCCCTATCGCCTTCGCTTCGCTCGGCTGCTGTGGTTGCGCGCCGCTCGCCGGGGATCGCCTTCGCTTCGCTCGGCGGCTGGGGGTGCCTTCGCTTCGCTTGGCGGCTGGGGTGCTCGCTGCTGTCAAGGGGTGCTTTCGCTGGGGAAGTGGAGTTGGGCTGATAGGCCGATGTGGTCTGAGAGGTGGGTCGGGCCGGTGGGGAGGGCTTGGTGGTCGGTGAAGAGGAGGTTGGTTGCGGTGACCTCGATGTCTTTGGTGGTGAGGATGAAGTCGATGCAGTGGGGGTTGTTGCCGGGGGCAAGGTATTTGGGGTGGTAGGTGGGTGGGCATTGGGCGTTGAAGGTGTCTTGTAGGCCGGACTGGTGGCGGAGGTCGCTGTGCAGGGTGCTTGCTTGGGCGACGTTGAAGTCTCCGCAGACCACTGTTGGGGAACTGTCGGCCTTGACTGCTTGGGCTAGGGCGGTGAGTTGGTCGTGTTGCAATTGGCGGAATCGGTTTTGTTCTGACCAGTTGCCGTCGGTGTTGGCTGTTGGGTGGATGTTGATGACACGGACTCCGCTGTCGGATAGGCGGACGGTGAGCATTCCGCTGTGGAGTGCGTTCAGCCGAGTTCGAGCGGGCAGGCCTGAGTGGCGTGATGGTCGCGGGAGGCGTGCGTACGCCGTACCTGCGAATCGCAGTCGTGACAGCGTCACCAGGCCGCCCGCAGGTCCGACGACGGATCGTCGGTAGGCGGCATGTGGGAAGGACGGCATGCCTTTGCGGAGGTGTGTCAGGTGGCGGTAGGCGAACACTTCTTGCAGACAGACGAGATCGATCTCGCTGGCGTTGAAGTGGGCTGCGATTGCGGTGAACCGCTCGCTGATGCGGCTGCCCTTCAGGGGGAGGCCGCGGGTGTTCAGGGTGGCGACGGTTAGCCGGCTGGCCATAGGGGGGTCAGGCCGGTGGATAGGAGGGTGAAGGCTTGGTTGGTGGCTTTCACTGCGGTGGGGAGGAGTTTTTGGGCGGGAGTGCCGGTGGCGCAGAGGTCGAAGTTGGTCATGGCTAGGGTCCAGTGGACGGCGATGACTTGGGCGGCGGCGAGGCGGGCGGTGAGTTCGGGGGTGGCGGCGGTTTCGTGGAGGGCTGCGGCCAGCTCTCGCTGGGAGGTCTCGTTGAACTGGAGCATGCGCGCCATCAAGGCCGGCGTACTCCGGAGCAGCCGGTAGAGGGCGAGGGTGTCGGGGCGGTCGGTGAGGCCGGTGAAGGGGTCGTGGGCGCGGAGGCGCTCGACGAAGTGGTCGTGGAGCGCGGTCAGCGGTGACTGGTCGGCGGGCCGGGCGCGGACGACGCGGGCCGGCTCGTCCTCGTGGTCGGCGAAACGGTGGACGACGAGGTCTTCCTTGGTCGGGAAGTAGGCGAAGAGCGTTCGCCGGGAGACGTCCGCGGCCTCTGCGACCTGGGTGATCGACACCTGGTCGAAGCCGTGCTCGACGAACAGCGTGATGGCCGCCGTCGAGATCGCCTCCCGGGTGCGGACCTTCTTCCGTTCGCGCAACGCCATGCCGGGATCGTAGCACTGAGTGCTATCTTGCACTCAGTCTACTTTTGCACTGAGGGGAGTTGTCATGGACGTGCTGATCGCGGGAGCCGGACCGACCGGACTGATGCTGGCGTACGAGTTGGCGCTGGCCGGAGTCGACGTCACCGTCGTCGAACGGCTGGACAAGCGGATCGAACAAACGAAGGGCGGCGCACTACAGGCCCGCACGGCCGAGGTGCTGGACATGCGCGGACTGCTCGACCCGATCCAAGCTCGCGAACTCCCGCGCGAGCAGGTCGGCGGACACTTCGCCGGCCTCCCCGTCCCGCTTGACGCATCGTCGTGGGACACCCGGCACCCGTACCCGATCTCGGTGCCACAGTGGATCGTCGAAGAAGAACTCGAGTACGCCGCGATCGCCCGTGGAGCTCGAGTACGTCGAGGTGTCGAAGTCAGCGCGGTCCAACAGGACGACGCCGGCGTCACTGTCACGGCCGGCGGGGAGACCTTCCGGGCTCGCTATCTCGTCGCCTGCGACGGCGCGCACAGTACGGTCCGCAAGCTCCTCGACGTACCGTTCCCCGGCCGATCTGGGACGTTTCGCGCTGTGCTGACCGACGTACGACTGTCGTCCGTGTCCGAGCAGGTGCCGACCACCATCGGCCACTTCAGCACGTTGACGAAGCAGGGCGGCGGCTACTGGGGAATGCTCGTACCTGTTGGCGAGGGCAAGTATCGGTTCACCTTCGGCCGGGAAGGAGTCGCGTCCCCGGAGGAGACGCAGGATGCGCTCATCGCCTTGTACGGCAGGGAAACCAGGCTCGCGGAGGTCTTCAACTCGTCGGAGTTCGGCGACGCCACCAGGCAGCTGGAGTCTTATCGGTACGGGCGGATCTTGTTCGCCGGGGACGCCGCGCATATCCACCCGCCGTTCGGTGGGCAAGGCCTCAACCTTGGTGTGCAGGACGCATTCAATCTTGGTTGGAAGCTCGTCGCCGCGGTCCGCGGCGCGGCTGACCTGCTCGACACCTATCAGTACGAGCGCCATCCGCAAGCCGCGCGCGTACTGCGTCATACGGCCGCTCAACGTGTCTTCGCTTTGCCGGGGCCGAGCGACGACGTCGTCGAGCTGCGCGAGATCTTCACCGACCTGATGCGGTTGCCTGACGCCAATCGCTACCTCGCAGGGATGATGTCGGGTCTCGATGCACCCGAACGGATCCCGGACCTCGAGCTGGTGACCGGCGATGGACCGACCTGGCTGTCGACTCTGCTGCACTCCGGACGCGGTCTCTTGCTCGACTTCGGTGGGCGTACCTGGCCGGACGGCTGGGCCGATCGCGTGGACGTCGTACAGGTCAAGCCGGACGGGGAACATGACGCGTTGCTGATTCGCCCGGACGGGCTCGTCTGCTGGTCAGGGGACTCGGACATTACCAATGCGGTGGCGAAATGGTTCGGTGCGGCCGGGTAATTGCTCATCCCTCGGACGATGGACAAGGGAGGAGTTCGGGTTGTGTAGTGGATGAGTGCCACGACCGAAAGCAGTTACTGATGACACGAGTGCGCGGCGGTTTCTGGATGCGGCGGCGCAGTTGATTGACGCGATGTTTGTTACGTCGCCGGGGGACAGACCGCGGCGGCTGAGTGCTATTGATTTTCCGGCGACCCTGGAGTGGTTGCGCAAGGAGGATGTGGTACGGCTGGCCCAGGATGCCGGCCATCGAGGGGCTAGCCGCAAGGCTTTCGACAATCGGTGGGAATCAAAGGAAGATTTCGTCAACGATGCGGTGATTCATACGATGCTGTATCGGGATGCGCCGAATGCGAATCCGGCGTTGCAGCTCGCCTACATGGCGAGTCTGGTGGATTCCGAGAATGTCGCACAAGCGATTGAACGATTCTGTGACGCGATGCTGGACAGCCTTCTGTCGTACCCGCGCTCGTTCCTGTTGCTCCATATCGGTCCGCTTCTCGAGCAGCATCCGAAACTCAAGGCCGCGATTGTGGAGGACATGCTGAGGGCCTTGGCGCCGTGGTACGAGGGCTATGCGCAACTGTTCGCGGCGTTCGGTGTCAGCATGCGGCCCGGTTGGACCATCGAGCGCTACGGCCTGACGCTGCAGTCGATGCTCGACGGGTTCCTGTTGCGTTCCCGCGTGCAGGACGAGCAGATGGAGGCGTGCAGCTCGGAGGACGCGAGCCTCTTCGCGGACGCCGTCGTTGCCTTCACGCTCGGCGTCATCGACACCGGTGAGAGCAGTGGGCTGACCTCGCGGGACGCGCTGAACGCCGGTGTAGGGAGACTCAGGTAGCTCTCTAAGGCCGTTGACTGAGCGTTACCGCCACTCGATGCTAGGTGTGGCTCGGGGGGAACCGGCCGCAACTCGAAGACAAGACTCGGGGGGTCTTCGAGGAGTCGCCGACCAGTTCAACCACCTCACCCACCGGACCCTGCCGATTCGGCGGGTGGGGTGGTGTCCCCACCGGTCCGGGGTTTGCTATCGGGGGACCTGGACCGTTTGGCCGATGGGGATGCTGGTCAGGGCGTAGCCGTAGGCGGCATCCCCTGGGCGCGGCATGCGGGACTGGTCCAGGAGGTAGAGGATGTGGGTGCCTACCGGCCAGAAGGTCCGGAGGTGGGCGGGGGCGGACTTGTCGAGCTCGTAGACGGTCGCCCCGGGGTCGAGGGCGGTGCCGCGCGCTACCGTCCAGGTGCCGGTGTGGGTTTCCCGGTCGTCGCTGACGCCCACCCGGACGATGGAGATCAGGTACGTCGACGGCGTGGTGGAGGTGCCGTAGAGGACGACGCCTAGTTTGACTCGCTGGCACTCGGCGATCGGTGGGTTGTCGATCGTGCAGGGGACGTGGTTCTCGAAGTCCGCCAGGGCCGGTGCGCCGGCTGCGTTGGTGAGGGGATACCAAGGGCCGAACGTCTGAGGTTCGGCCGGATCGCCGCGCGCCGTGAGCAACGCGACGACGATGACGGTGGCGAGAGCAAGCGCGCTGACGGCGATCGTCGGCTTGGACTGCTTCAGCCACGCAGGCATGCGGCCAGTTTAGGCGCCGCACCCCGCGATGGTCAGGTCGAGGATTGTGTCTACCTGGTCCTCGGAGACCGGGCGGGTGTGCAGGAGCAGGCGGTAGTAGAGCGGGGCGTAGAGGAGCTCGACCATCGCGGGTAGGTCGACGTCGTCGCGGATGTCGCCGTCCTTCTGGGCCGAGGTCAGGCGGTCGATGCAGAGGTCGACGCGGGGCTTGATGATGCTGGTGACCACGGCGTTGGCGATGTCGGGATCGCTCTGGGCGGCGGCGATCAGGCCCTTGCTGTAGGCGGCGAACATCGGGTCGGTGAAGGCGGCGACGACCTGGGTCATCTGGGACCGGAGGTCGGCGCGCAGGTCTCCGGTGTCGGGGAAGTTCAGGGTGTTGCTGCTGCGTCCCTGCAGCGCTTCGAGCAGGATCGCGGCCTTCGACGGCCACCAGCGGTAGATCGTCTGCTTGCCGACCCCGGCGCGTTTCGCGATGCCTTCCATCGTCAGGCCGCCGTACGTGTGCTCCTGGCACAGCTCGAGTGCGGCCTCGAGGATCGCGTGCCGGGCGCGTTCGCTGCGGCGGTCGGGGTTGGGGGTGGCCATGCATCCGGAGTTTACACAAGACGAGACGTTGTGTCTTGACAGTGACCCGAGGCGAGACTTAGCGTCTCGTGGTGAGACGAGACGTCTCGTTGCCATCAGAGTCGCACCACGACTCGTCAAAGAGGGGACCAACACCATGTCCGAAGCCATGGTTCGGAGAAATGCGGGGATGTTCGGCGTCATCGCGAGTGCGTTGATCGTCGTCCAGGTGCCGCTGTACTTCCTCTACTCCGGCGCCCCGCCGGACTGGAACATCCTGACCCGCAGCCTGATCGGCATCGTGGGCTGCATCTTCTACCTGCTGTTCTTCACCGGACTGCGTCAGCTGATCCACCAGGTCGATGTCGGGTCGGACTGGATCGCGGGCGTGATCCAGACGGCCGGCCTGTTCTGGATCGTGATGGTGTTCGTGCCGCAGTCGATGGAGGCCGGGGCGGCCATCTCGGTCGATCACGACATCGACACCACGAAGGAGGGTCCGTTCGCGGCCGCGCAGTACCTGATGCAGGGCTTGATCTCCCGGCTGCTGATGGGCCTGTTCCTGATCGCGCTCGGGATCGTGGTGTACCGGCTGCGGTTGCTGCCGAAGTGGGTCGGCTGGTCGGCGTTCGTGCTCGCCGCGATCAACCTCGCCTTCGTTCCCGCGATCTATTTCGGTGACAACCCGTCGAACTTCTACGCCGTTCAGGGCTGGGGTACGACGGCCAGCATGGGCATGCTCTGGAGCCTGTGGACTCTGGCCGTAAGCATCAGCGTGTGGCGCAGTTCCCGCCGGACTGCGGCAGCCGCGTCACACCGACGTACGCCGGTGCCGACCGCCGCCTGAGGTTTGCCGCACGTACCTGAGGCAAGGATCCACCTCAGGTACGTGGCAGGGGGACAGAGTGGTTGTCAGAGTTGATGCTGGTACGGCTTTGGTTCTGCGGGAGGCGTACTACAAGCTGCAAGCGCTGCCGCGGGGGAACCATTACGCGCTTTACGACTACGTGCGCGGAGTGACGGCGAAGGTTGCGCCGGTCGACACGTTCTTCGTGGGGTTTCTGCAAGGGGCGGATCGGGTGCGGTACCCGTACGGGTACGAGGACGGGAAGTACGACGACCCGTCGAGCCACACGTTCGGACCGAGTGGGCCGACGGCCTGGCTGCTGAACAAGCGGCAGACGTACCGGTTCGGGTACGACAACGGGGCCACGCTGAACGCCGGGATCCCCTGTGGGGACGTGAGTCGGCGTTCCGAGGACGCGGTGATCGTGCCGATGTTCCGGCGTACCAAGGATGGTCGTGATCAGCTCTTCGGGATGATGGCGACGTACAGCTACCAGAGCGAGGTGTACGACGACAACGCCGTGCGCGCGTTCGAGTGGTTGGCCGGTGCGCTCGCCAAAGTGCTGACCCGGGAGGTCGAGGACCAGGAGGCGCTCAGACTCCTGCCTGCCGGTGATGATGCGTCGAACCTGCTCACGTCCGATCACGTGATGGAGTACCTCTCCAACCGGATCGCAGTACTGCGAGGACTTGCGGACCGAGCCCTGGACGAGCCGGGGGCTGTGGACGAACCCCTGCACGGTTATCTCAAGGGCATCGTCCGTACCGCGGAGCAGACGCAGTCGGAGCTGATCGAGATGATGCTAGAGGTCGACGAAGGACCGGAGCGGCGATTCCTGTCGCTGACCGACGCCCAGCAACGCGTTGCCCTGCTGCTCGTCCAAGGCCTCGACAACGAAGCCCTCGCGACGGAACTGGGTGTGCGGCTCCCGACGGTGAAGACCCACCTCGGTGTGATCCTGCGCAAGTACGGCATGGAGAGTCGTATCCAGGTCGCCCAAGATGTACGGCGGTATCTTTCTCGCTGATCACGACCTCTCTACGTGGCAAACTGCCCGGAACCCGTTCCAGGGAGGGCAATGAAGACTCTCGATGAGCTGCTCGACGACATCAAGGCGCTGTCATCTCGTCAGGCCGTGGCTGAGGTGGAGCGGTTCTTCGACGCACTGTCGCCGGACCAGGCGGAGCGACTGGCTGCCGAACGGCCTGATGACGTCGGTGAGTTGAACGGCGCTCCGTGGCACCTCCGCGTCCGGACGAACGGTGCCCGGCTGCTGCGGGACCGGGACAAGCTCCGCGCGACGTACGGGCTGAACGAGGCCGACCGTGCCGACGACCTGCTGGAGCGAGTTCGGCAGATGAGTCCCGCGGACCGGGATCGGCTGAACACCATGAACGAGATGCTGCGTCCGAGGCTCCAGGTAGTCGCGAACGGGACGCGCCGAGAAGTCCTCGAGGTGCCGCGACAGTTCCTCTCCCTCGGCACCGAAGGCGATGGGCGACTGGCGGAGGTCTTCGGCGACCTCTCCACCGCGGAGAACATCACCTTCACCGTGCACGGCATGGGCGTCACCCTGGACGACCTCGCGACGCAGACCGATATCGCGAAGGCGATCCACACCGAGACCGGTCCCAGGACCGCCACGGTCAACTTCATCTACGACGGCCCGAACAGCCTGGGTCCGGCGATGAGCAAGAAGGCTGCGTTCGAGGCCTCCAGCCAGTTGGCCGACTGCATCGCCGGCGTGCGCAGCCAGAACGAGAACGCCCGGACCACCCTGTTCGCGCACAGCTACGGCACGATCGTCGCGGCCGAAGCCATCCGCGACAATCGATCCTCGGTCGACAGCGTCATCTTCGCCGGCAGCCCTGGCCTGGGCCACGACATCAACGCGATGTCCGACCTGAACGCGGACCCGAACACGAAGTTCTTCGCGATGCGCGCACAGTTCGACGCGGTGTCGTACGGCGAATGGCACGGTCGCGACCCGGCCGATTTCGAGGACGTCGTACGGCTCGCAACCGAGCGGCCGGACGGACCTTCGGTCACCTGGCACGAGCAGTACTGGCGGCCTGCGAGTGAGGCACTGCGCAACGTCGGCCGGGTCTGCCGTGGCGCCTATGACAAGCTCACCACAACGGATTCCACCGTCGCCGCCGAGACCAGGCTTGCGCTCGGCGTCTCCTGGGGCGGAGTCGCCCGCGGGGTCTCCAGCACCGCTGGTCGCGCGTTCGGCAGAGTGTTCGACGGTTCTGCGAGACGAAGCGCGTCACGACGTACTGACGCCGAGCGGGCGGAGGGACGGCGATGACAGTCGAGCAAGCGCGTGAGTTGCTGCGGTCGGAACTGCTGGTCGCGGCCGCGGCTGCGGTGCCAGGCCTGGACGGCGTGGTGACGGATGACGAGGGTCCGGTGTACCTGGCCACCGAGAGCGGTCGCAGCGATTCCAGGTTCTGCCGGGTGACCGTCGAGACGGGTGATCCAGGCGCGGCCGATGGCGGCGCACGGTACGTCGAGGCTGCCCTGGAGACGCTTCGAGACCGCGGCTGGGAGGTCGGCGAGATCGCGTTCGAGCAGGGTCACCACCTGGCGGTCGGGGTCCGGGACGGCTTCGATCTCGCCGTCCACGCTTGGGACGGCGAGTGGCGGGTCACGCTGACCGGCACGACTCCGGCGTACTCCTGACTGCTTGCTGTCTCACATTGAGAATCGCGTCAGCTAATCTTGACTCATTCCAGAAAACCGGACAGACTGCGTCACGTGCCGACGGTCGATGAGCTCCAGGAGTTGTTGCGTGGGGCATCGTTACGGGTGACCCGGCCGCGGGTCGCGGTACTGACCGCGGTCTACGCGCACCCGCATGCGGACACGGACTCGCTAATAGGTGCCGTGCGCAACGAACTCCCCGAGGTCTCGCACCAGGCCGTGTACGACTCGCTGCACACGCTGACGGCGGCCGGGCTGCTCCGGCGGATCCAGCCGTTGGGCTCGGTGGCGCGGTACGAGTCGCGGGTGGGCGACAACCATCATCACGCCGTCTGCCGGTCGTGCGGTGCGATCGCCGACGTCGACTGTGCGGTCGGGCACGCGCCCTGCCTGTCCGCATCCGAGGATCACGGCTTCGTCATCGACGAGGCCGAGGTCATCTACTGGGGCCTGTGCTCCGCGTGCGCAACCTGACTTCCGCAAACGTCCAGTCCTGGAAGGAATTCGATGTCCGAGAACCATGAGCGCCACGAACCGTTGCCGGGTGAAGGTAGCGAGGAGAGCCGCGGCGAAGAGACCGCGCAGGCCGCCGGTGGCTGCCCGGTCGCGCACGGCGAGGGCGTGCACCCGACCCGGGGCAACGCCAACCGTGGCTGGTGGCCGAACCAGCTGAACCTGAAGATCCTGGCCAAGAACCCGGCCGTCGCGAACCCGCTGGGCGAGTCCTTCGACTACGCCGCGGCGTTCAACAGCCTCGACCTGGCCGCCGTCAAGGCGGACATCGCCGAGGTGCTGACGACCTCGCAGGACTGGTGGCCGGCCGACTTCGGGCACTACGGCCCGCTGATGATCCGGATGGCGTGGCACAGCGCCGGCACCTACCGGATCAGCGACGGCCGTGGTGGCGCGGGCGCCGGGCAGCAGCGGTTCGCGCCGCTGAACAGCTGGCCGGACAACGCGAACCTGGACAAGGCCCGTCGGCTGCTCTGGCCGGTCAAGAAGAAGTACGGCCAGAAGATCTCCTGGGCCGACTTGCTGGTGCTCACCGGCAACGTCGCGCTGGAGTCGATGGGCTTGGAGACGTTGCGGCTGCCTTCGGGTCGTCGGCGGAGGTGGTGCCTTCGGCGACCACGTCGTACCC